>NZ_JBFRFA010000007.1:0-146348 GCF_052114585.1 Pedococcus sp. 2YAF34 | reverse complement strand
CGGGTAGGGCGCGCGGACGGCGGCGGGCGTGCGGACGGCGGCCGCCGGCGCGGGGTACGGGGTGTGGTCAGGTGGCGCTGGCGGCGTTGCCGCGGCCGCGGCGTACGTAGGTGTAGCCCAGCGAGCCGATGACGATGGCGGCCACGCAGGTCCAGGGCCACCAGTGCCGCTCGCCCTCGTGCAGCGACGGCACGACCAGGGTCGCGACGAGGGCGACCACCCAGCAGGCGAGACCCCAGAGGGTCACCGTCGCGCTGCTCACGGCCAGCGGCTGCAGCTCGCCCGAAGACTCGGCCGACGACTCGGCCGACGGCTCGCCCGACGACCGGCCGGCCAGCTCGCTCGACGACCCGCCCGACAGCTCGCTCGACGACTCGATCACCGGGGCAGCCTATCTTTCACACCCGGGCAACACGCAGGCCCTACTCTGCTGCCCATGGCGAAGCCCTCACCCACGTCCCCCCGGCCATCACCCAAGGCTCACACCCCGGCACCGGCACCTCGAGCCGGCGGTCTCGACGGGTTCTTCCGCATCAGCGAACGCGGTTCGACGACGGGGCGGGAGATCCGCGGTGGCCTCGTCACGTTCTTCACGATGGCCTACATCGTCGTCCTCAACCCGTTGATCATCGGCACGCAGCAGGACGGCTCGGGCCACTTCCTCGGCGGCGGCGACATCGTCAAGGCGCAGACCCTCGTGGCTGCGGGCACGGCGCTCGTCGCCGGTGTGATGACGATCCTCATGGGCGTCGTCGCCAACTACCCGCTGGCGCTCGCGACAGGACTGGGGCTCAACGCGTTCGTCACGTTCGGCATCGCCAAGCTGCCCGACATGACGTGGGCGGACGCCATGGGCCTCATCGTCATCGAGGGCGTGATCATCCTCGTGCTGGTGCTCACCGGGTTCAGGCAGGCGGTGTTCCGCGCCATCCCGGCCGAGCTCAAGACCGCGATCTCGGTCGGCATCGGCCTGTTCATCACCATCATCGGCCTGGTCGACGCCGGCTTCGTCCGCCGCACCGGCACCGGTCCCGTCCCGGTCGAGCTCGGCATCGGCGGCGCCCTCAACGGCTGGCCCACCTTCGTCTTCGTCGTCGGTGTCCTCGCCATCATCATCATGCTGGTGCTGCACGTGAAGGGCGCGATCCTCTACGGCATCCTCGGCGGCACGGTCCTCGCGATCATCGTCGAGGCGATCGCCGACGTCGGCCCGCAGGTCGACGCCACCGGCAAGTTCGTCAACGCCGCGGGCTGGGGACTCAACGTCCCGACGCTGCCCAAGCAGATCGTCGACGTCCCCGACTTCTCCCTCCTCGGCCACTTCAACCTGCTGGGCTCGTTCACCAAGATCGGCGTCGTCTCCGCGGTGCTGCTCGTCTTCACCCTGCTGCTGGCCGACTTCTTCGACACCATGGGCACGATGGTCGCCGTCGGCGCCGAGGGCGGGCTGCTCGACAAGAACGGCAACCCCCCGAACTCCGACAAGATCCTGCTCGTCGACTCGGTCGCGGCCATCGCCGGTGGCGCCGGGTCGGTGTCGTCCAACACCTCCTACATCGAGTCCGCGGCCGGTGTCGGCGAGGGCGCGCGCACGGGTCTGGCCTCCGTCGTCACGGGCGTGATGTTCCTCTTCGCGACGTTCCTGGCCCCGCTGGTCAAGGTGGTGCCCTACGAGGCAGCCACCCCGGCGCTGGTCGTCGTGGGCTTCCTGATGATGCAGCAGGTGCGCGGCATCGACTGGGAGGACCTGGAGATCGCGATCCCGGCGTTCCTCACCATCGTGCTCATGCCGTTCACCTACTCGATCACGGCCGGCATCGGTGCGGGCTTCGTCGTCTACACCGTCATCAAGGCGGTCCGTGGCAAGAGCAGCCAGATCCACCCGCTGCTGTGGACCGTGTCCGCGCTGTTCGTCCTGTACTTCGCCATCACTCCCATCAAGGAGCTCTTCGGCGCCTGATCCCGCAGCACCACCAGCGCGTCCGTATGCCGCGTGGCCCCGTCCGGGGGCCACGCGGCATACGTCGTCCGAGGGGCCTGTGACCCGCGGGGAAATACTTAGCACAGGTAATGAGTTATGCTAAGTACCTGACCTAGGAGACGCCATGACCCCACCGCCTGCGCGCGCCCCGCGCCGCACCGCTGAGGCCGGTCTCACCCCCGCGGCCGTGTCGCGTCTCGCCGGCGAGCTCCGCCTGGCGTGCATGCGCATCTCCCGGCGGGTTCGGTTCGAGAGCACGGACGCGGTTGCGCCGCACCAGTTCTCGGTCCTGAACCGTCTCGAGCACACGCCCTGCACGCCCGGTGAGCTGGCCGAGATCGAGCGGGTGAGCGCCCCGAGCATGACCCGTACCGTCGCCCGCCTCGTCGAGCTCGGACTCGTCGAGCGCACCGACGACCCCTCCGACCGGCGACAGGTGATCCTGTCGCTCACGCCGGCGGCGACCACGCTGCTCAAGGACATCCGCCGCAAGCGCGACGCCTGGATGTCCGTCCGCGTCGGTCACCTGACGCCCGCCGAGCAGGACATCCTGCAGCAGGCCGCCGTCATCCTGACCAGGGTGGCGAACGAGTGAGCCCCACCTTCTCCTCCCTCAGCGTCCGCAACTACCGGATCTACGCCACCGGCGCGTTCATCTCCAACGTCGGCACCTGGATGGGCCGCGTCGCCCAGGACTGGCTGGTGCTCACCGAGCTGACCAACCACTCCTCGACCGCCCTCGGCATCGTGACGGGACTGCAGTTCCTGCCGTTCCTCCTCCTGGCCCCGTGGGCCGGGATGATCGCCGACCGCTACCCCAAGCGGGTCATCCTCGCGATCACCCAGTCGGCGCTGGCGATGTCGGCCCTCGTGCTCGGCGTGCTCGTCCTCACCGGCACCGCCCAGCTGTGGATGGTCTACGCCATCGCCCTGTTCACGGGTGTCGCGACCGCGGTCGACAACCCGGCGCGCCAGACGTTCGTCTCCGAGATGGTCCCGCGCGACCGGCTCGCCAACGCCGTCTCGCTCAACAGCGCCTCGTTCAACGCCGGCCGTCTCATCGGCCCTGGCGCCGCCGGCCTCACCATCGCAGCCTTCGGCACGGGCTGGACCCTCATGCTCAACACCCTGACCTTCGTGGCGGTGCTCATCGCCCTCGCGTCGATGGTGCGTACAGAGCTGCGGCCCGCCCCGATGCTCAACCGCCGCAAGGGGGCCATCCGGGAGGGCGTCACCTACGTCCGCAGCCGCCCCGACATCATGCTGGTGATGGCCTTGGTGTTCGTGCTCGGCACCTTCGGGATGAACTTCCAGATCACCACGGCCCTGATGGCCACGCGCGAGTTCGGCAAGGGGCCCGAGGAGTACGGCCTGCTGGGGTCGATCATGGCCATCGGCTCGCTCACGGCGGCCCTGTTGTCGGCCCGCCGTGCCCGTCCGCGCCTGCGCATCCTGCTCGTGGCGTTCGCCGGGTTCACCATCTCCAGCGGCCTCGCCGCACTCGCACCGACCTACGCCCTGTTCGCCCTGGCGCTCGTGCCGGTCGGGCTGTCGGCCCTGACCGCGTTGACCACCGCCAACGCCATGGTCCAGCTCAGCGTCGACTCGGCCATGCGCGGCCGGGTGATGGCCCTCTACATGGCGATCTTCATGGGCGGCACGCCGCTCGGTGCCCCGGTCATCGGCTGGATCGGCGACGTCTGGGGACCCCGCTGGACGATCGGCATCGGCACCATCGCCGTCGGGCTGGTCACCGTGGCGGTGTCGGGGTGGCTCGTGAGGCACGAGAATGTGCAGGTGACGTACGAGTCCCAGCGCCGCCCGCGCCTGCGCATCCGCACCGTGCCCGCTCCCGTGTCCGAGCCGATGCCCGAGGCCGTACGGTGACGCCGGTCTTCCGCCGCCGGGTCACCATCGCGGTCCTCGTGATCGTCGTGGCGGTTGCGGTGGTCGCCAGCCTCGTGCGCTGACGGGCGCTCGCAGCCGGGCCGCATCCGCCATCTGGTTGAGGCGGCTGGCCCGGCACCGCGGGATCCTGTGCGGGTGGGAGGCGAACCGTCGCCGGCCTGCATGAGGATCCGGCCGCTCGGACCCGGGGCCTGGCAGGTCTCGGGACCCGGCGTCGTGCGCCGGTTCGCCACGTTGGAGGGTGCCCGTCGCTGGGCGAGCCTGCACCTGTCCGACTGCGGGGGTGGCCATGTCGCCGTGCTCGACGACTCGGGCGCGGAGCTCGAGGACTCCGAGGTGGGCCCGGGCAGCCTGGCCGCTGCCGACCGCCGGGGTGTGGGCAGACCCGTGCCCCGGCCGCCGACCTGAGCCGTCAGCCGGTCAATGGCGAAAGGTTCAACGGCGACACGTCAACGTCGGCCGGTCAGGAACGGGTGCAGAGGACCGGGATGCCGAGCTGCAGCACGACCTCGTAACCGTCCGGGCACGTCCCGTTGCCCAGGAGCGGCACCGTGAGCGGTAGTGCGGGCGTGGTCGTCGTGGTGGGCGTAGGAGTCGTGGTGGAGGGCTTCGGCGTAGGCGTCTGCCCGGTCAGCCCACCGACGACGCCACCCACGACGTCGGTGACGGTGCCGACGACCCCGCCGCTCGCGGTGGTGGACGGTGCCGGCGTCGAGCCCCCGCCCGACGTGCCACCCGAGCCACCCACCCCACTGCCACCGGGACCTCCCTTCCCGCCGCTGGCGGAGGGCTTGGCGGACGGCTTGGCCGCTGCGGGCTTGCTGGACGGCTTGCTCGAGGCAGCCGCCTGGGCGCCGGCCGGCCGGGCCACGTTCGAGGGGAGGAAGGGCGCGCCGGTGCGCTGGCCGTCGGTGAGCGCGAAGTCCGGGACGACCGTGAACCCGCCGCGGTAGGCGCGCGCGATCGCGAGGACCTGGTCGGCATACGCGTCGCTCTGGTTGTAGCGCAGGACGGCCGACCGGGCGCCCGTCTCGGTGCCGAGGTCACCGGGGCCGGAGCAGAGGTACACGGCGGTCGCGGTCGCGGCGTCGGTGATGTTCTGGGGGTCCTTCTGGCCGTCACCGTTGGCGTCGACCCCGACCGAGCGCCAGGTCCCGGGAATGAACTGCATCGGGCCGACCGCACGGTCCCACGTGGTGTCGCGGTCGAAGACGCCGCGGTCGGTGTCGCGGATCGCCGCGGTGTCGTTGGTGCCGTTGAGCGGGATGCCGAAGATGCCGGGGCGCACCGCGCCGGTGCTGGCGTCGATGCCGTTGCCGCCGTAGCGGCCGTGGTCGGACTCCACCTTGCCGATGGCTGCGACGAGGGCCCAGTCGATGTTGCACTCGGCGTCGGCCGTGTCGACCAGCTGGGCTCCCCGCCGGTAGGCAGCGAGCGCCGCTGCCGGGATGCCGTTGGGGCTGCCGGCGGAGGAGGCAGCGGGCAGCCCGGCCGCTTCGAGCACCGGGGTGGGCGAGGCCTCAGCCGGGGCCGGGAGCTCCGGGAGGGACGGCAGCGAAGGGGCCTCCGGCTGCGTGACCGGGAGCTTGGGCACGGTGATGAGCGGGCTGGAGTCGGCGACCACGTCGGTGCTGGGCGTTCCCCCGGTGGACGCGAGCGCGATACCGGAGCCGATGAGGGCCACGGCAGGCAGGGCGGCGGCGGCTCTGCGCCAGTGCAGTCGCGTCACGCGGGTCATGTCTTCGGCTCCTCGGCTTCGTCGCCCCACCGCAGGGTGGTCACCCGGGACAACGAGTGGTGGAGGCCGAGGTTACGCGGGGTGAGAGATCACCGCGCGCGAACTACCCCACGACGTGCTCAATGCACGCAATCAGGGCAGAGACGTCGTCCGGCTCGGTCGCCGGGAACGTCGCGACGCGCAGCTGGTTGCGGCCCAGCTTGCGGTAGGGCTCGACGTCGACGACGCCGTGCGCGCGCAGCGTCTTGGCGATGGCAGAGGCGTCGACTGCGTCGTCGAAGTCGATGGTCGCCACCACCTGCGAGCGTGCGGCCGGGTCGGCGACGTACGGCGTGGTGTAGCTCGTGCGCTCGGCCCAGTCGTAGAGGCGGCCGCTGGAGTCGGCGGTGCGGGCGACGGCCCAGTCGAGGCCGCCGTTGCCGTTGATCCAGTCGATCTGCGAGTGCAGCAGCGCGAGGGTCGCCAGGGCCGGGGTGTTGTAGGTCTGGTTCTTGCGCGAGTTGTCGATCGCGGTCGGCAGGCTGAAGAAGTCGGGGACCCAGCGGCCGGTCGCGGCGATCTCCTCGACGCGGGCCAGGGCGGCCGGCGAGAACGCAGCCAGCCACAGGCCGCCGTCGGAGGCGAAGCACTTCTGCGGGCCGAAGTAGTAGACGTCGGTCTCGGCGACGTCGACCGGCAGGCCGCCCGCGCCCGAGGTGGCGTCGATGAGCACCAAGGCGTCCTCGTCGGCGCCCTCGACCCGTTTGACCGGAGCCATCACGCCGGTGGAGGTCTCGTTGTGCGGCCACGCGTAGACGTCGACGCCCGGCTCGGCGACGGGGCTGGCGAGGGTGCCGGGCCCGGCCTTGATGACGGTCGACTCGCCGAGGAAGGGTGCGTTGTTGGTGACGCTGGCGAACTTGGACGAGAACTCGCCGAACGCGAGGTGCTGCGCCCGCTCACGGACCAGGCCGAAGGCGGCGATGTCCCAGAACGCGGTCGACCCGCCGTTGCCGAGGATGACCTCGTAGCCCTCGGGGAGGCTGAACAGCTCCGACAGGCCCTCACGGACCGCGCCGACCAGGTTCTTCACCGGGGCCTGGCGGTGGGAGGTGCCGAGCAGGGTGGTGCCGAGGCTCGCGAGGTACTCCACCTGCTCGGGGCGCACCTTCGAGGGACCGGAGCCGAAGCGCCCGTCCTTGGGGAGCAGGTCGGCGGGAATCGTCTGGGCGGCAGTCTGGGTCACGCCGACAGTCTGACACCACGTCCCGAGGCGTGGGACGTCAGGTCCACCACCCGGACCGTCCGGCCCGGCCCCGGCTCCCCCGTGTCGCCGGCCGAACCCGCGCCCTTCCCACGAACCGCGTCCCGCCCCCAACCGCGCCCCGCGATGAGCAGCAACCTCTGCTAGCAGAGGTTGCTGCCACCCGGGCAGCCAGGAACCTGGGTCCCGGGCAGGAGGCTCTGCTGGGTGGCACCAAGGCCGGGTCTACGCCCGAACGCGCCTTCGCGACCGCTGAACCGCGGCGTCGACCCGAGATCGGATGAGCCGGAGGTCATCCAGCTCCCCCCAGCCGAACCGGACGACCTCGCGACCGGTGTCCCTCAGCCGGTCCTCGCGCCACTTCTCGACCGCGAGCGCCCTGCGCAGCTGCTCTGCGGTCGGGTGGACGACGTCGCCGGAGTACTTCGCCAGCCCGTCGAACTCGATCACCACCGGTTCGTCGTCGAGCTCGAAGTCGGTACGCCACCGCCTTCCTTCTGCTTCAACCTCCACCTGCGGCGTGAACCGGTAGCCCAGCAGCCGCAGCGCATGAGCCAACCGGGTCTCACCCACGGACTCGTGCCGTCCGTCCGCATGCTGGAGGAGTGCGCGCACTCCGGTGATCCCTGGATGGCCGGCATAGGACCCGAGCGTCTCGTCCAGCTCGGCCGTGGAGATGAGCCGCTGATGGAGGGCAGCGTCCGCGGCGACGAGGCTCTCCAGCGGGAAGGGCCGCCGTCCCGGCCCCGTCGGCACCATCCCCACCTGGAGGACTGCGTGCGCCACCGGGACGGTGGGGTGGCCGCCAGACGCGTGAACTGGTGCTGCACCGCAGGCAGGGTGGAGGACGGCCGAGGGCCGCTGTCGGGTGTGGTCATCTGCTGCCCGGGAGAGGTGGGCGGTGCGCAGGTCCGACTTCCAGACGGGTAGGTCGTGAAGCACCAAGGCCGATTGGTGACTGGCCACCACTCGCCCTTCGAAGGAGCGCAACAGGGCGATGGCCAGCAGGCGGTGCTGCCGCCGTTCGGTGTCGAACCGGTCCCTGCCCTCCCACGGAGGGTGGTCCGAGGTCGGTGAGCGCACGGCATACCAGCCCCGGATGAGGCGGCGGACCTGACCGGTCCTACGCAGGCGGCGCAGCTCGGACGGGCCGATCCCCACCAGGGCGGCATCCGACGCTGAGACGACGTCGTCGCGCGCCAGCTGGTACAGCTCCATCGCGGCAGCCTGCCGCAGTCAGCGGGTCCGGCGCTGGAGCCCTGTGGACAACTCGAGCTGCCTCGCGCCCTCGCCAGTGACTCAGGACAGGTTGCTGCCGCGCGGGTATGCAGCAACCTGAGCTCACGGCAGCAACCCCTGCTAGCAGAGGTTGCTGCCGTGAACGGGCGCCCAGTTGGTGCCGGGGCGTGGGTCAGTCGCGGTAGCCGGTGATTGCCTCGACGCCGCGGGGAGCCTCGCCGATGTAGCGGGAGCTGGGGCGGATGAGGCGGCCGGTGAGCTTCTGCTCGAGGATGTGGGCCGACCAGCCGGCTGAGCGGGCGCAGCTGAACATCGGCGTGAACATCGAGGCCGGGACCTGGGCGAAGTCGAGGACCACCGCGGCCCAGAACTCCACGTTGGTCTCGAGGACCCGGTCGGGTCGGCGTTCGCGCAGCTCGGTGAGGGCCGCCTGCTCGAGGGCCGCGGCGACCTCGTAGCGGGGGGCGTTGAGCCGCTGGCAGGTGGCGCGGAGCACGCGGGCGCGGGGGTCCTCGGCGCGGTACACGCGGTGGCCGAAGCCCATCAGGCGCTCGCCGCGGTCGAGGACTCCCTTGACGTAGGCGCGGGCGTCGCCGGACTCCTCGACGGCCTCGATCATGTGCAGCACCCGCGAGGGGGCGCCTCCGTGCAGCGGCCCGGACATGGCGCCGACCGCCCCGGACAGGCAGGCGGCGACGTCGGCGCCGGTGGAGGCGATGACGCGGGCGGTGAAGGTGGAGGCGTTCATGCCGTGCTCGGCTGCGGACACCCAGTAGGCGTCGACGGCCTCGACGTGGGCCGGGTCGGGCTCGCCGCGCCAGCGGATCATGAACCGCTCGGTGATGGTGTGGCCCTTGTCGACCTCACGCTGCGGGACCATCGGCCGGCCTTGGCCGCGGGCGGACTGCGCGACGAACGACAGCGCCATGACCGAGGCGCGGGCCAGGTTGTCGCGGGCCTCCTCGGGCTCGATGTCGAGCAGCGGCTTGAACCCCCAGAGCGGCGCGAGCTGGGCCAGGGCCGACTGCACGTCGACGCGCACGTCACCCGAGTGCACGGGAAGCGGGAACGGCTCGGCGGGCGGCAGACCGGGGTCGAACGCGTTGTCGACGAGCAGGCCCCAGACGCGGCCGAACGACATGCGCCCGACGAGGTCCTCGATGTCGACGCCGCGATAGCGCAGCGAGCCGCCCTCCTTGTCCGGTTCGGCGATCTGCGACTCGAAGGCGATGACGCCCTCGAGCCCGGGCTTGAAGTCACTGTCGGACACGGGGTCCCCTATCTGGTCGGCGTCGTCGGCGAGGGGTGCGGGCGGTGTGCCTGAGTGTCGCGCACCGGCCCGGTGCGGTCATTCTGCACCGTCGGCCCCATGGGCCACCATGTCGTCATGCTCACTCCGGACGGCGACTACGACGGCGACACCTTCGACGGCGACCTCTCCGAGGCCAGGGCGGCGAACGCGCGGTTCCTCGAGTGCACCTTCGAGGGCTGCGCGCTGACCGGCCTCACCGCGCCGCGGGCGCGGTGGAGCGACTGCGTCCTCGAGGGCGTGCACGGGGCAGGCGTCGACCTCGCCGAGACGGCCTGGCAGGACTGCACCGTCCGGGGGGCGCGGCTCGGCGCCGTCCAGCTGTACGGCGCGGAGCTGCGCCGGGTGCGCTTCGAGGGGTGCAAGGTCGAGTTCCTCAACGCGCGAGGTGCCAGGCTGACGGACGTCGAGTTCGTCGACTGCCAGCTCGTGGAGCCCGATTTCGCCGAGGCGACGCTGACGCGGGTCCGGTTCGACGGTGGCCGGCTGCTGACGGCCGACTTCGGGCGCGCCAAGCTCAAGGACGTCGACCTCAGCACGGCGGCGGTGACGGCTCCTCGCGGCGTCTCCGGGCTGGCCGGGGCGAAGATCTCGCGCCTGCAGCTCATCGACCTGGCCGAGGTGTTCGCCGCCGAGCTCGACCTCACCGTGGTCGACTGACACCGCCTACCCCTTGGCGCGCCGACGGTCGCGTACTGCGAAGTTGCTGGTGCCCTCTCCGCTGAACTCGAAGAGGTCGATGGCCTTGAGCAGCTTGGACAGCGAGGCGTAGCCCAGGTTGCGGGAGTCGAACGACGACTGGTTCGCGATGCGGTTGCCGACGGTGCTGACCGATGCCCAGCCCTCGTCGTCGGCCGCGGCCTCCACCGCGTTGCGCATCAGGCGCACGAGCTTCGCGTCTCCTTTCAGCTCGGCCATGGACTTGCGGGCCGGGACGGCGGCGGCCTTCTTCGTGGACGACTTGCTCGAGGCGGCGGTCGACCTGCCGGCCGCGGGAGCAGCGCCCTTCAACGGCGCCTCCACGGCGGCCTTGGCCTTCCCCTTGCCGGTCGTGGGGGACGGCTCGGTCGCGTCGCCGTTCGAGCCGTCCTCGTCCTGCTCGGTCATCTGGTCGAGCAGCAGGAACTTCGTGCAGGCCGACTGGAACGCCTCGGGCGTCTTGGTGTCGCCGAAGCCGTAGACCTGGGCGCCCTTGGCCCGCAGGTGCATCACGAGCGGCGTGAAGTCGGCGTCGGACGACACGATGCCGAACGCGTCGGGGTGGTCGGTGTAGAGCAGGGCCATCGCGTCGACGACCATCGCCATGTCGCTGGCGTTCTTGCCGCGGCTGTAGTCGAACTGCAGCATCGGCAGGATCGCGTTGGGGTGCAGGACCTCGGTCCACGGCCGGAGGCTGGCCTTGGTCCAGTTGCCGTAGGCGCGGCGGATGCTGGTCTCGCCGTACTTGGACAGCTCGCTGAGGATGACGTCGAGCTTCTTGGCCGACGAGTTGTCCGCGTCGATGAGCAGCGCGATGCGCGCACGGGCTTCCATGGCGGCGACGCTACGGCACGGAGCGCGACGTAGGGTCCGTGTCGTGCCGCTTCTGCTCGACCTCGCCCCGCTGCGGGAGAACGCGCCGTACCGGCGTTTGTATGCAGGGTTCACGCTCTCCAACGTCGGTTCGCAGCTGGCGGTGGTCGCCATCGGCCTGCAGGTCTACGACCTGACCCGGTCGACCGCCGCGGTCGGCATCGTCGGGCTCTGCGCGCTCGTGCCGTTGGTCGTCATGGGCCTGTACGGCGGCACCCTCGTCGACCACTTCGACCGCAGGGTCGTCGGGATGGTGGCCCAGGGCGTCGCGTTCGCCACGAGCATCCTGTGCGCCCTGCAGGCGTGGCTCGGCAACACGCAGGTCTGGGTCCTCTACCTGCTGGTCGCCCTGTGGAACGGTGCGTTCGCCGTCGCGTCCCCGGCGCGCAGCTCGATCTACCCGCGCATCCTGCGTCGCGAGCAGCTGCCCGCGGCCAACGCCCTGTCGGTCTTCGCGATGAACGCATCGATGACGGTGGGCCCGCTGCTGGCCGGTGTCCTCGTCGACTGGGGAGGGTTCAAGGCGGCGTACACGACCGACGCGGTCATCACCACGGCTGCCCTCTGGGGCCTGGCCACCCTCCCGTCCCTGCCGCCCGAGCCGCCCGCCGACGGCGCCGCACCCACCCGGCCCGGGCTGCGGTCGGTGCTCGACGGGTTCGCGTTCCTCGGCACCCGGCCCAACGTGCGCATGACGTTCGTCGCCGACATCGCCGCCATGCTGCTGGCCCAGCCGCGGGTGCTGTTCCCGGCTGCCGGCGCGGTGATCTTCGGCGGTGGAGCCAAGACGGTCGGAGCGCTGTCGGCGGCGGCGGCGGTCGGTGGCATCGGGGCGATGTTCTTCTCGGGTCGGCTCGGCCACGTCCGCCGGCAGGGCCTGGCGATCCTCGTCGCCGTCGTCGGCTGGGGCTTCGCGATCGCCGGGTTCGGGGCCGCGATGCTCGCCGCCGGTGGGGTCGTGAGCCGGGGTACGGCGCTCTGGCTGGGCCTGGTCGCCATGGCCGTCGCCGGCGGCTCCGACTCCGTCAGTGCGGTGTTCCGGACGACGATCCTGCAGTCAGCCACGCCGGACCACCTGCGGGGCCGGTTGCAGGGCGTGTTCATCGTGGTGGTCGCCGGCGGCCCGCGGCTCGGGGAGCTCGCGGGCGGGTTCCTGTCGACCGGGGTGGGGGAGGCGTGGACCGCGGTGATCGGCGGGCTCGCCTGTGTCGTTGCGATCGGTGTCCTGGCGCGGGTGCAACCGGGCTTCCTGCGCTACGACGCCCGCCACCCCACGCCGTAACCGCGCTCAGCTCGCGGCGTCGCGCTGCTCCAGCGCTCGGCGGCGAACGTCGTCCGGGTCGTGCATGGCCCACCGGACCGTCGCCGTGGCGACCCCACCCAGGGGACGGCCGAGCACGCGTTCGGTGACGGGGAGATAGGGGAGCCGGAGCGGGCGGCGGGCCCACCACGGGAGCATCGACACCGCGCCCGCGGCCAGGGCCGAGTACCCCGCCCGCGCCGCGAGGGGCAGGGGCGGGTGCACGAGCAGGAAGCGCGCCGCCTCCCGTGCCGCGGGCGTGGACTCGAGCTCGGGGCGGTAGTCCTCGATGACCTGGCGCAGCGCCGCGACCGTCCTCGGCGGGTCGACCACACCGAGTGCCTGGGCGACGACGCAGCTCTGGTCGACGTACCGGTCGGCCTCGGCGTCGGTCAGCGGCTCGACGGCGTAGCGCTGGTAGGCGGTGAGGAAGCTGTCGGCCTCGGTGACGTGCACCCACTTGAGCAGGTGCGGGTCGCTCGCGGCGTAGGGGCGCCCGTCGGGAGCCTTGCCGCGCACGCGCTCGTGGATGCCGCGGATGCGTGCGATGAGGGCCTCGGCGTCCTCGATGGTGCCGAAGGTGGTCGTCGCGAGGAACTCGCTGGTGCGCTGGAGCCGTCCCCACGGGTCGCCCTTGTACCCGGAGTGGCCCGCGACCCCCGCCATCGCCAGCGGGTGCAGCGACTGCAGGAGCAGGGCCCTGATGCCGGCGGGGAACATCGAGGCGTCGGCGTGGACGCGCCAGATCGGGTCGGCGGGGGTGAACCAGCGCGGGCCCTCCGCGCCCCAGATGCGCTCGGCCTTGGTGCGGGCGTCGTCGCCGGCGACCTTGGAGCGCAGGGCATGGGCGAGCTGGCGGCGGGCGCCGTTGGTCACCGGGTCGAGGACGGACACCTCAGTGCGCGCCGCGTCGCCGCGGGATCTGCTTGAGGCGCTCGGCCGGGGAGGGCAGGTCGGCGGGACGCACGCGCGTCGACAGGTCGCTGTTGGCGATGAGCTCGGGGATGGGGGTGGCGGTGCTCGGGTGCGTCGCGATCGGGTCGTCGCCGGCGAACACCACCCAGACGGCCTCGCCGTGGTCGGCCCGCGGGTCGAACGTCTTCAGGACCGACCCCTCGCGCACCGTGCTGGCGTGCTCGATGGCCCGCCGCTTGGCCTTCTGCCGGTCGATCGCCTTCTGCGCCGCGGCCATGGCGGGCTCCCTGGCCTGCTGCGCGAGCACGATGGCGTGGGGGCCGTACTTCACGCCCCAGCGGACGACCTTGCCGACGGCCTTGCCGGTGCCTGGCATGGGTGACTCCTGTCGCTGCTGTCTTTCCCTCACCCTAATCTCGGGGCATGACAAGTGCGCGGCGCGTGGACTACACCGGCGAGGGTCTCTCCGAGGAGCAGGTGGCGCCGACCCCTTGGCAGCAGGCGCGGCTCTGGGTGGAGGAGGCCATCGCGCGCCAGGAGGCGCAGGGTGACGTCCCCGAGCCCACCGCCATCTCCGTGGCCACGGTCGACGCGGCCGGGATGCCCAACGTCCGCACCGTCCTCATGCGCTTCTTCGACGACCGCGGACCGGGGTTCGTCACCGCGACCACCTCCGCCAAGGGCCAGGAGATCGCGGCCACCGGTGGGATCGCCGCCGCCCTCACCTGGCCGTCGATGTTCCGGGCCATCCGCTTCCGCGGGCAGGCGCAGGCCCTGACCCGCGAGGAGGTGCAGGGCTACTTCTCCTCCCGCCCGTGGGCCTCGCGCATCTCTGCCTGGGCGTCGCAACAGTCCCAGCCCGTCGAGGGACGGGCTGAGCTCGAGGCCGCCTACGACCGGTATGCCGTGCAGTACCCCGACCACGGGCACCCCGACGACGTGCCCGTCCCCGACTTCTGGGGCGGCTGGCGGGTGGCCTGCGACGAGGTCGAGTTCTGGGGCGGGCGCCGCAACCGCCTGCACGACCGGCTCGTGTTCACCCGGACCGGCAGGGGAACGCTGGACGACGCAGCCAGCTGGACCCTGTCGCGCCGCCAGCCCTGACGGGCACGAGCACGGCGAACCACGGGCTGAGACGACCCTGAACCCCGTCGTCCGCATGGCGGAACGCCGTGGTGGAGGGCCGGCAGGCGCCGCCACACTTGTGAAGGAGATCACACGCGCACGCCAAGGACGTCGTTCGCGCGGTCCATCACCTGACCGCCGAACCCCAGGAGCCCCATGGCCCCCGCCCTGCACCCCGTCGTCGCCGAGGTCACCGCACGCCTGACCGAGCGCAGCCGAGCCAGCCGCACGGCATACCTCCAGCGCCTGTCGCACGCCGCCTCGGAGCTCAGCCTGCGCCCGGCACGCACCGACCTCGGCTGCTCCAACCTCGCCCACGCCGTCGCGGCCTGCGGCGGCAGCGACCGCACCACGATGGCCGCCGACACGGGTGTCAGCCTCGGGATCGTCACGTCCTACAACGACATGCTGTCCGCGCACGCGCCGTTCGAGCACTACCCGCAGGCCATGAAGCAGACGGCTCGCGAGGTCGGCGCCGTGGCGCGCGTGGCCGGCGGTGTGCCAGCCATGTGCGACGGCATCACCCAGGGGCGGGCGGGTATGGAACTCAGCCTGTTCAGCCGCGACGTCATCGCGATGTCGACGGCGATCGCGCTGTCGCACGACGTGTTCGACGGCGTCCTCATGCTCGGCGTCTGCGACAAGATCGTCCCCGGCCTCGTCGCGGGTGCGCTCTCGTTCGGGCACCTGCCGACGGCGCTCGTGCCGGCCGGCCCCATGGCCAGCGGTCGCTCCAACGCCGAGAAGGCCGAGACCCGCAAGGCGTTCGCCGCCGGTGAGGCCGGCCGCGACGAGCTGCTTGCGAGCGAGGTGGCGTCCTACCACTCGCCCGGCACGTGCACGTTCTACGGCACCGCCAACTCCAACCAGATGCTCATGGACGTCATGGGCCTGCACCTGCCCGGGGCCGCCTTCGTGCACCCCGACGACCCGGTGCGCGACGCCCTGACCGACGCGACCACCCGCCGTGTCGCCGAGATCGCCGCGTCGGAGCAGCCCTACGGCATCGGGCAGGTCGTCGACGAGAAGTGCGTCGTCAACGGCGTCGTCGCCCTCCTCGCGACCGGCGGCTCGACCAACCACACGATGCACCTGATCTCGATGGCGGCCGCCGCGGGCATCGACCTGACGTGGGAGGACTTCGACGACCTGTCGGCCGCCGTCCCGTCGGTCGCGCGGATCTACCCCAACGGCACCGCCGACGTGAACCACTTCCACCAGGCCGGTGGCACACCGTTCCTCGTGCGCACCATGCTCGACGCGGGGCTGCTGCACGAGGACGTCCTCACGCTCGCCGGGCCCGGCCTGCGCCTCTACACGCGCAAGCCCGAGCTGGTCGACGGGGGGCTCGAGTTCGTCGAGGCCCCGGCCGAGTCGCTCGACCCGTCGGTCCTTCGTCCGGCGACCGACCCGTTCGCCGCCGACGGCGGCCTGCGGGTCCTGCGTGGCACCCTCGGCCACGCCGTCATCAAGGTCTCGGCCGTCGCCGACGAGCACAAGGTCGTCGAGGCGCCCGCGCGCGTCTTCACCGACCAGGTTGGTTTCCTCCAGGCGTTCTCCCGCCGCGAGCTCGACCGCGACGTCGTCGTCGTCATCCGCGAGCAGGGACCGAGCGCCAACGGCATGCCCGAGCTCCACGCGCTCACGCCCTCCCTCGGCGTCCTGCAGAAGCGCGGCCACGCCGTCGCCCTGGTCACCGACGGCCGCATGAGCGGGGCGTCCGGGGCCATCCCGGCCGCGATCCACGTGACCCCCGAGTCGGTCCACGCCGGCCCGATCTCGAAGATCCACGACGGCGACGTCATCCGCGTCGACGCCCGCACCGGCCGGCTCGACGTCCTCGTCGACGACGCCGAGTTCGCCGCCCGGCTGCCCGCCCAGCGCGTGAGCGACGAGTGCGTGGGTACCGGGCGTGAGCTGTTCGCGCCGATGCGCGCCGCCGTGGGCCGCGCCGACGAGGGCGCCCACGTCTTCGCCGGCCTGGGGCGCCAGTACGACCACACCACCGCCGCCGTCACCGCCGAGGAGACCCGATGACCCCCGCGACCGCCCCTGTCGCCAAGCCCGTGATCTCGAGCGAGGCCGACCTGCTCGACCTCGCCCCGGTCGTCCCCGTCGTGGTCGTCGACTCCGTCGAGCAGGCGGTGCCGCTGGCGCGGGCCCTGCTCGCCGGCGGCATACCCGTCATCGAGCTGACCCTGCGCAGCGCGGCAGGGCTCGGCGCCATCGAGGCCGTGGCCTCCGAGGTCGAGGGCATGGTCGTCGGCGCCGGCACCGTGGTCACGCCCGAGCAGGTGCGGCAGGTGCAGGACGCCGGCGCCCAGTTCATCGTCACGCCGGGGTCGCCGCCGCGGCTGCTCGAGGCGGCGCTCGCATCCGGGCTGCCGCTGCTCGCCGGCGCGGGCACGCTCACCGAGATGCTGACGCTGGCCGAGGCCGGGCTGGAGGCGATGAAGTTCTTCCCCGCCGAGGCCAGCGGCGGGCGCCCCTACCTGTCGGCGGTCTCCGGCCCGTGCCCGCAGCTGCGGTTCTGCCCCACCGGCGGGATCACGCGCGAGACGGCGGCCGACTGGCTGGCCCTGCCCAACGTCGGCTGTACCGAGCCATCAGGTTGGTGTCACGCGGCTGATCGGGGGGTGGCCTCCGAGGGCTGAATGGTGTCGTTCATGGTTGTAGTACTGCAGCCATGGGGCAAGGGCTTGCTGGCGGGCAGTGTTGCTGGTGAAGACCTGCCGGTAGGCCCATTCGGTTTGCAGGGTGCGGTTGAACCGTTCTGCTTTGCCGTTGGTCCAGGGGCAGTGGGGTCGGATGAAGACCTGCTTGGCGCCCAGGGCGGCGACGACGGCCTTGAAGTCGTTGGAGTGCCGGTAGGCGAATGCGTTGTCGGTCATGACGGCATGGATGGTGTCGATGCCCAAGGTGGCGAAGTGGGCGGCGGCGCGGGCCAGGAACGCGGCGGCGGTGGCGCCTTTCTCATCGGGTAGGACCTCGACGTATCCGACTCGGGTGTGGTCGTCGACGCATACGTGCACATAGTCGTACCCGATCCCGCGTCCGCGGACCTTCTCGGACCGGCCATGGGCACGCCACCCACCCCCGTCGGGGATGCGGCCCAGCTTCTTGACGTCGACGTGGACCAGCTGGCCGGGGTGGTCCTTCTCGTACCGGACGGCGCTGGCCCGGCTGGCCCGGATGGGGGTTCCGGTCAGCGGGTCGCACCCGGCCAGCGGTGGGACCTGATGGCGGCTCAGGATCCGGGACACGGTCCGCGCCGGCACCCCGGTCGCAGCCGCGATCCCGGCCGGTCCACAACGCAACCGCCGGCGAGCCAGCAGCACCGCGGCCTCCAGGTCGTGCGCAGTACGTGTCGGGCCAGCAGCAGCCGGCCACGCGGGGTCAAACGAGCGTTAGCGTGGGACACGAGGACCTCCGGGACGTGGCGACTTCGAACATCACCACTAAGCCCGGAGGTCCTCCTCACATCAAGACCACGTCACCAACGTCATGGCCAAGTACATCTAGGGCGCCCGCGCCGCACCAGAGGAATCCCCGCAGCGGTCAGCGGTGGAAGGGGCGCACGGACAGCAGGGGTGTTGCCGTGTTGCTGCACGCGTCGACGGCGAATGGCGCGAACTGGGCGGCGGTCTCCCCGGGCAGGTAGACGCGGAAGCCCGCAGCCCTGGCCCCGTGGCAGCGAGGTCCGTAGTTGGCCGCCTGGGCGACCCGTAGCAGCGCCGTGGCGGAGGCGCCCGGCGCGAGCCGCACGCGGGACGGGGACTGGCCGAGGTCCCGGGTGGCCGCGGCACCGATCTGCGCCCCCGTGTCCGGTGCCGTGAGGGAGACTCCGGGGTACCCCTGCAGGTCGCAGGCGCTGCGCCCGGTGTTCCTCGTGACGAGCTCCACGACGAAGCTGCCCGCCGCGCCGCTGCCCGGCTGCGTGACGGCCTTGGTCGTGGTTGTGGAAGCGGTGCAGCGGTGCGCCGCCGTGGCTCCGCCGCTGGTCGAGCTGGACGTGCCGCCGGAACTGGTGCCCGACGATCTGCTGCTCGCGGAGGTGGACGACCCCGCGCTCGGTGAGGTCGACGACGAGGGCGAGGTCGTCGAGGTCGACGACGATCCCGAGCTGCTGGTCGTCGTGCCGGGCGTGCCCGAGCCGCCGCTGCCGGCGCAGGCCGCCAGGGCCAGCCCCGTCGTCGCGACGAGGGCTAGACCCGAGACCTGACGTCGTGCGGAGTGCCTCGTGGTTCCCATGACGTGCCTCCTGTCGATTGCCGTCACCCTTGGGACGACCGGGACGACCTCGGGGTTGGCCGGCCGGGGCATGGAACAGCCCGCGGGCCTCGCCTCGCCGAATCGAGCGGCTCAGCATGTGCAGGGGACGACCTGCACGGCCCGCGGGCTGCGGTGAACTGCTGGGATTGCGCGGGTCGCGCCGTCGAAGCAGTCGACGTTGCGCACCTAGCGCGCAGTCACCTCACGCGTCCAATATGAAATCAATTCCTGGACCACCTCCCTTCCGTGTACTCCGACGCTAAGTCGCGCGGGCGCCGTGCGCAACGGGATAACCGGACATGTCCGGATCGTGGCCCGGAGGGTGAGGACAGTCGTCAGACGGTGGTCACGACCTCGTCGTAGTCGAGTCGCGGCAGGCGGTCGAACCACGCGCCGTCGCCGGGGCGACCGATGTTGACCACGGCCAGGGCGCGGTGCTTGCCGTCGGGGAAGAACTCCTTGGTGACGGCGGCGGCGTCGAACCCGGTCATCGGGCCCGCGGCCAGGCCGGCAGCGCGCACGCCGAGGATGAAGTAAGCCATCTGCAGGGTGGCGTTCATGGTGGCCGAGGTGCGGCGCATCTCGTCGTCGGCGAACGCGTCACGGGCACCGGGGAAGATCGGGAAGACCTTGGGCAGCTCGTCGTGGAAGTCGTCGTCGGCGGCGAGGATCGCCACGAGCGGGGCCGTCGAGGTCTTGGGCTTGTTGTTGCCGCCCATGTGCTCGACGAGGCGGGCGCGGGCCTCGGGCGAGCGGACCAGGACGATGCGCAGCGGCTGGTTGTTCATGGAGGTGGGGGCCCACTTCACCAGCTCGTAGATCGCGCGCACCTGCTCGTCGGTGACAGGCTCGTCGCCGAAGGTGTTCGCGGTCCGGGCCTCGCGGAAGAGCAGGTCTGCAGCCTCGGGAGAGAGCTCGAGGTGGTCGGAGAACTGGGCCTCGAGCTCGGTCAGGTCGTCATGCGTCTGGGTCATGTGAAGTTGAACCGTCAACTTCATGGTTGCATTCCCCAACCACGTCACCGCAGGTCATGGCCCGTCCCGGGAGGGTGCGGCGACGCTGCGCTCCGGTCGACCTCAGGACTCGCGGTGCACCTTGTGGGCAGCGGCCTGGGCGCGCGGCTTGATGACGAGCAGGTCGATGTTGACGTGGGCCGGGCGCTGCACCATCCACACGACCGCCTCGGCGACGTCCTCGGCCACCAAAGGCTCCTTGACGCCCTCGTAGACCTTGTCGGCCCGCTCCTGGTCGCCGCCGAACCGGGTCAGCGAGAACTCCTCGGTGCGCACCATCCCGGGCGCGACCTCCGTGACCCGCACGGGCTGGTCGACGAGCTCGAGCCGCAGGGTCTCGGTGAGCACGGCGACCGCGTGCTTGGCCGCGGTGTAGCCGGAGCCGCCCTCGTACACGGTGCGGCCGGCGATCGAGCCGACGTTGACGATGGTGCCGGCGCCGGAGGCCACGAGGGCGGGCAGCAGGGCCTGGGTCACCTGGAGCGTGCCGACGACGTTGGACTCGAACATGCCACGCCAGTCGGCGACGTCCGTCTGCGTGGCCGGGGCCAGCCCGAGGGCGCCGCCGGCGTTGTTGACGAGCACGTCGAGCCGGTCACCGACGACGTCGGCGAGGCGGGCGACGTCGGCGGCGTCGGAGACGTCGCAGGTGACCGCTCGTCCGCCGATCTCGGCGGCGAGCGCCTCGACCCGGTCGGAGCGGCGGGCGGCGCAGACCACCTCGTACCCCACGGCGGCGAGCTGGCGGGCCGTGGCTGCCCCGATCCCGCTGCTGGCGCCGGTGACGACGGCCAGGGGGCGGCCGGCTGCGCCGGGGGAGGTGCGCGCGGTAGCGGAATCGGACCCCGGAAGGGCAGCGGACCCGGGAGTGGCGGGGGAGGTCGGGTTGGTCATCGGGTCGCTCCTGCAGGTCGGACGGTGGTGGGGTCGACGGCGATCCAGGTGGCCTCGGCCTGCGCGAGCAGGCGGCCGTCGGCGGCATACAGGGCCGTGCCGCTCAGGTGCTTGCGCCCCTCCGACCCGCGCTGCCACGCCATGACGACGTGGGGCGCTCCGGCGACGGGAAGGTCGTCGACCTGTGCGGTCATGGTGCCGAGGACCATCGCCCGGCCGGCGATCCCGGAGGCCCAGCCCCCAGGGCAGTCCAGGGCGGCCCAGACCGTCTCGACGTCCACACCGGCGTCAGGCACCCACGCGCAGGCATACGCCTCGTCCTCCTCGAGCCGGCCGGGACGCAGCCGCAGGCCGTCGCCGGCCACGCGGCCGGTGCCGCAGGAGAAGCAGGTGGGGAACGGGTGGTCGTCCAGCCCCTCGAAGCGCTCGCCGGCCGCCACCGCCACCTCGAAGGGGACCGGTCCGGGTACTGCGTCGCGACCCGGACCGCGGTCCGGCCACGCCTGCGCGACGAGGTGGTCGCCGTCGACGAGCTCGACAGCGCCGTCGACCACTCCCTCGCCCGGCACCTCCCGCACGGTCATGGGCCGGTCGAGCGGTGGGGGCGTCCGCAGCCGCACGGTCACGGCCGTCAGCTCCGGGGTGGTGCGCACCTGGCGGGCGAGGTGGCCGCTGGTCCAGCCGCCGTTGCCGGACTCGGGCGGGCCGCAGAACCGGGCAGGGACGACGAGCTCCATGACGGGCAACGTACCCGTCCGCGCCGAGGTCCTCGCGGCGGAGGGGACAGAATGGACGACGATGCCTCAACCGACCGCCCCGACGTCCGGCCCGGACACCGACTTCCGCCTGCGCAGCATCGCGGTGTCGGCCTACGGACCGACCGTGGTCGCAGCGGTCGGCGCCGGCGCGATGCTTCCCGTGGTGGCGCTGAGCGCCCTCGCCCTCGGGGCGTCGCCGTCCGTGGCCGCGCTCACCGCGGGCCTGACCCTGGTGGCCGAGCTGTTCTTCGCCGTGCCGGCGGGGGCGATGGTCCACCGGATCGGCGAGCGCCGCGCGCTGCTCTGGGCGAGCGGGGTCGACGCCGTCGCGTCGCTGGCGGCGCTGCTCGCCCCCTCGGTCGTCGTGCTCATGGTCGCGGTGTTCGCGATGGGGTTCACCTCCTCGATGTTCCTCGTGGCGCGGCAGGCCTACCTCATCGACGCCGTGCCCTTTGCGCTCCGGGCCCGTGCCCTGTCGACGCTGGGCGGGGTCAACCGCATCGGCCTGTTCGTCGGGCCCTTCGTGGGGGCGCCGCTCATCCACGCGTTCGGGCCACAGGCCGGGTTCGGCGTCGCGGCGGCAGCCGGGATCTGCGCCGCGGTGCTCGTCTGGCGCGCTCCCGACCTCACCGCCGCCCACGAGGAGGTGCAGCGCGCGCAGGCCTCGTCGTCGACGGCGCGGGTGATCTGGGACCACCGGCGCACCTACCTCACCCTCGGCCTCGGGATCATGGTCATCGGCGCCGCACGCTCCTCCCGGCTGGTCCTCGTGCCGCTGTGGGCGGCCCACGTCGGCCTTTCGGCGAGCGCGACGGCGGTGATCTTCGGCGTCACCGGCGGGGTCGAGATGCTCCTGTTCTACCCGGCGGGGTCGGTCATGGACCGGTTCGGCCGGGTGTGGGTCGCCGTACCCTGCGTGGTCCTGCTCGGGGTCGGCCTCCTGCTCCTGCCGCTCACCACCACCGCGTGGGCGGTGCTCGCGGCCTCCTCGCTCGCCGCGGTCGGCAACGGCCTGGGCTCCGGCATCGTCATGACGCTGGGGGCCGACAACGCCCCGCCCGTCGGGCGCTCGCAGTTCCTCGGCGGCTGGCGGTTCGTCTCGGTGGTCGGCGGCAGCGGTGCGCCCCTGCTCATCAGCGCCGTGACCGCCTGGTCGAGCCTTGCGGTCGCCTGTGTGGGGCTCGGCGCCCTGGCGCTGGTCGGCACGGGCTGGCTCGGCTACTGGGTGCCGCGCTACGACCCGCTGCGGCGTCGGGAGGTCACGGGGTGAGGTCCCGGATGAGAGGCTTGGCCCTGTGACGGACCTGATCGACACCACCGAGATGTACCTCAAGACGATCTTCGAGCTCGAGGAGGAGGGCATCGTCCCCCTCCGCGCCCGCATCGCCGAGCGTCTCGGGCACTCGGGCCCCACCGTGTCGCAGACCGTCGCCCGTATGGAGCGAGACGGCCTGCTCAGCCTCGGCGGCGACCGTCACCTCGAGCTCTCGGACGAGGGCCGGCTCCTCGCGACCCGTGTCATGCGCAAGCACCGGCTGGCCGAGCGGCTGCTCGTCGACGTCATCGGCCTGGAGTGGGAGTACGTCCACGACGAGGCCTGCCGCTGGGAGCACGTGATGTCCGAGCGGGTGGAGCGCAAGATCCTCGCCCTGCTGCGTGACCACCACGACTCGCCCTACGGCAACCCCATCCCCGGCCTCGACGAGCTGGGCGAGGAGGAGCCGAGCGAGGACTTCCGGTTCGGGCTCCACACCCTCACCGAGCTCGCGAAGGAGGCGCCCGAGACCGTCCTCGTGCGCCGCATCGGGGAGCCCGTCCAGGTCGACCACGAGGCGCTGAGCCTGCTCACCGTCGCGCGGCTCCTTCCGGGCGAGCGGGTGCGGGTGCACCGGGCCGACGGTCGCGTCGTGGCCCTGCGCGAGGGTGCGCCGGAGTCCACGGCGGTGTCGCTGCCGGACGACGTCGCGCAGCACGTCTTCGGCGCGCTGGTCTGACCGACCTGTGGTAGCCGGCGGCGGTCGCTGAGCACGAACCGCCGGTGCGAAGCGTGTCTTCGTTGCCATTTGTGGGCGCTTTCATGGACTTTTGTTGACCCACCGTGACCCGAACGTGACATTGGGCGCCGCGCTTGTGTACGGTGTCCCAGACCTCCTCACCCCCTAGAGGTGGTTGGCCCGATGTGGATCGCCTAGTCCTGTCACCACGCCCGGGTCACCAGCAAGACCGCTTGGCAGGAGCGGGGGACCCACTTTTGGTCCGTCTCCGGACGGTCCTCGGGGTGAAGTCCTCACCAGAGCGCCCGCAAGGTCGGGAGGCAACCGTGAGGGCCGGGTGACCTACCTCCACCCGAACCCGACAGCTCACCTCGTAGGCGTCGGAGGTTCTCTGACCGTGTCATCTCACGCTGCTGGTCGCCACCGCGCGCCAGGTCGTTTCAACCCCGTGTCCGAGCTGGCTGGCATCGCGGCGAAGTCCGCCCAGCCGGCCGTCAAGACGACTGCCGTCATCGCGGCGTCCGGTGGCCTCGTGGCCTCGTTCGCCCTCCCCGCCTCGGCGGCCCCGGCGAGCCACCCCTCGACCAAGGGTGCGCCGGCTGCGGTCGCCCCCGTGGCCGTGCAGGCCCCGAAGACCGCTGCCCCGCAGGCCGCCGACGCGTTCGGCGTCATCGGCTTCAAGGCGACGGCCAAGCCGAAGCCGAAGCCGAAGCCGAAGCCCAAGCCGAAGCCCGTCGTGGTGGCTGTGCCCCAGCGCACGGCCCCGGTCGCGAGCCGGTCGACCCAGCGCACCGCGCCGGTCGTCTCCAAGCCCGCTGTCGGCGGCATCCTGGGCATCGCGGCCCAGTACGCCGGCATCATGTACGTCTACGGCGGCACGACGCCGGCGGGGTTCGACTGCTCCGGCTACACGCAGTACGTCTTCCGCCAGGCGGGCATCAGCCTGCCGCGCACGGCCGAGGCGCAGCGCCAGGCGACCACCCCGGTCTCCAACCCGCAGCCCGGTGACCTCGTGTTCTTCGGCTCGCCCGCCTACCACGTGGGCATCTACGCCGGGAACGGCATGATGTGGGACAGCCCGCGCACCGGCAAGGCCGTGGCGCTGCGCTCCATCTGGTCCAGCGCCGTGACCTACGGTCGTCCCTGACCAACCCCGCACCACCTGGCCCCACCTTCGGCGCCCCTGACGAGGCCCCCCACCGCACTGAGGTGGGGGGCCTCGTCCGTGTCCGCCGGCGTGCGGGTCGCCGTCGGAGGGGCACCCCGACCCGTACCGCGCTCGGTGGGGTCGTGTGAGTATGGGGGACATGAACGCTGTGGAGATCGACGTCTGGGCCGACGTGGTCTGCCCGTGGTGCTACCTGGGCAAGCGCCGGCTGGAGCTCGCGATCGCGGAGAGCGCACACCCGGCCGAGGTCACCGTCACCTACCACGCCTTCGAGCTCGACCCCTCGGCCCCGCGGGGCAGCGGGGAGCGCGTCCTGCCGTGGCTCGCGCAGCGGTACGGCGTGGACCTCGAGGGCGCGCGTGAGATGGCCGAGCGCCCGGCGATCATGGGCAGGCCCGACGGCATCGAGATCGACGTCGACGCCCAGCTGCGGGCCAGCTCGTTCGACGCACACCGCCTCGTGGCGCTCGGCCTCGCGCAGGGAGGCCACGCCCTGCAGGCCGCGGTGCTCGAGCGGATGTTCAGCGCCCACTTCAGCGAGGGCAGGGCCATCGACGACATCGAGACCCTGCAGCGCCTCGGCGCCGAGGCGGGGCTCGACGGCCGCCGGGTGTCCGCGGTGCTGGCCGGCGAGGAGTACTCCGTGGAGGTCCGCGCCGACGAGGAGGCCGCCCGCGACATCGGGATCACCGGGGTGCCCTTCTTCATCGGCAACCGCAAGGTGGGGCTGTCCGGCGTGCACACCGTCGAGGTGCTGGGCCGGCTCATCGAGAGCGCCGCCGCCGACCACCCGCTGCACGCCGAGGAAGCCCAGGCCGCTCCGCGCGCCTGAGCCGGCCACACGCCGTACGCCCTTGGGGTCGGAGCCCTACGCCTCAGGGGTTGACGGCGAGGAACACGAACGCCGCGAGCAGCACCAGGTGCACGCCGCCCTGCAGCCGGGTGGCGCGGCCGGGCACCACGGTCAGCACGCTGACGAGCACGGTGAGCCCGAGCAGGACCATCTGCGTGGAGCCGAGCCCGAGCAGCAGTGGCCCCTCGAGCCAGACCATCGCGATGGCGATGGCAGGGATGGTCAGGCCGATGCTCGCCATCGCCGAGCCGAGCGCGAGGTTGAGGCTGATCTGGATGCGGTTGCGCTGGGCAGCTCGCACCGCGGCAAGCGTCTCGGGGAGCAGCACGAGCAGGGCGATGACGACCCCGACGAACGACTGCGGGAACCCGGCCGCGGCGACGGCCGACTCGATCGCGGGTGACTCGACCTTGGCCAGGCCGACGACGGCCAGGAGCGAGACCAGCAGCAGGCCCAGGGAGGCCCAGGTCTCGCGGTCGCCGGGCGGGTTGGCGTGCTCGTCGGACAGGGGCTCGCCCTCCTTGCCGACGGGCAGGAAGAAGTCGCGGTGCCTGACGGTCTGCGTGGACACGAACATGCCGTAGAGGATCAGCGAGATCACCGCGGCGAACGCCAGCTGGCTCGGGGTGAACTCGGGCCCGACCTGCCCGGTGGTGAAGGTCGGGACGACGAGGGTCATCGCGGCGAGGGTGGTCACCGTCGCGAGCGCGGCACCGGTGCCCTCGGCGTTGAACGAGATGAGCTTGTAGCGGCGCGCCCCCACGAACAGCGACAGCCCGACGATGCCGTTGCAGGTGATCATCACGGCCGCGAAGACGGTGTCGCGCGCGAGGCTGGTCGAGTCCTTGCCGCCAGAGATCATGAGCGTGACGATGAGGGCCACCTCGATGATGGTGACCGCGACGGCCAGGACGAGGGAGCCGAAGGGTTCGCCGACCCGGTGGGCGACGACCTCGGCGTGGTGCACCGCGGCGAGCACGGCGGCTGCGAGGGCAGCGGCCACGATGACCACCGGTACGGCGCCGAGGTCCCGCCCCCACGCCAGGACCAGGGCGACGAGTGCCAGTGGTGGGGCGAGGGTGGTCCAGGTGAGCAGGGGATTGGTCGTTCGCGCGGCCATGGGGAAGTCTCCCAGACCCGGGGCGAACCCACGCAATCGGTCCGGGCGGCGCCCGCCGGTGCGGGCGTCTAGGTTCGGGCCATGACGTTCTCCATCGTGGGCCAGGTCGGTGACGCGTTCGGCGTCGCCGTGGCGAGCAAGTTCCCCTTCGTCGGGGCCGTGGTGCCTGAGGTGCGGCTCGGCGTCGGTGCCGTCGCCACGCAGGCCATGGCCCGGGTGTCCTACCGCGGCACAGCACTCGCCGCCCTTTCCGACGGCCACGACGCGGCTGCTGCCGTCGAGGCCTGCACCACCCCGGACGACGCGCGTGAGCACCGGCAGCTCGGTGTCGTCGGGGTCGACTCGCAGGCGACGTACACCGGGGGCGAGTGCATGGACTGGGCCGGTGGCGCCTGTGGCCGCGAGGCCACCGGCGGCTACGCCATCCAGGGCAACATCCTCACCGGTCCCGAGGTCGTCGAGGCCATGGAGCGCGCGTGGCTGGGGTCCGCCGGCGGCTCGCTCACCGACCGCCTCATCGCCGCGCTGCTCGCGGGGGACGAGGCCGGCGGCGACTCCCGCGGGCGCCAGGGCGCGGCCCTGTACGCGGTCGCGCCGGGAGCGGGGTACGACGCGTGCGGGGTGCTCGCGGACGTGCGCGTCGACGACGACCCGGACGCACCGCGCGAGCTCGCCCGGCTGCTGCGCACCAACGACCTGCTCTTCGGTCGGCCCGAGGACGTGCAGCCGCTGACGGGCGACCTCGCCGACGAGGTGTCGGCTCGGCTGGCGCAGCTGGGCCATCGGGGTGACGACGTCACGGAGGCGCTGGAGCGGTGGGCGGGCGAGGCGAACTACGAGATGCGGATGAGCCCCGACGGCATCGACGCCAAGGTGCTGGCGGCGTTGCGCGAAGCCACCGCCTGAGGTCCAGCCCGACTGGGTATCAGCCCGGATGCGGGTCGGTGGTCTCGTCGGGGCGCTCGTGCCCCAGCCGACGCTTGCGCTCCTGCTCGAGCGCGCGCTCCTCGGCGGCCTCGCGCTCGGCGCGCTGCCGCTTCGCCTCCTGCCGCTGGGCCTCGGCGCGCTCGCGTACCTTCCGCAGGAACTCGGCGTCGTCGTCGGGGTTGGTGGCGACGAACCGGCCGGGTCGGTCGTACTCGGGGTACCCGGCGTTGCCCTTGTAGGGCAGGCTGCGCGCCGGCCCCTGCGGTCGTCCCGCCACGAGCCACGCCACCGCGCCCACCTCGAAGGTGAACAGCACGATGACGACCCAGGTCGACTTGGACAGGTTCCTGATGCGGTGCTCGTCGGCCATGATCACGTCCAGCAGGCAGTAGATCCACACCGCCGTCAGGATCACCCCGAGCCCCACGCCCCCACGAATCAGCACAGGCCGATGGTGGCAGGTGCGTGCCACACCTGTCCCGTACTTGGCGAGGTCGCGGCCGCAGGCACCGCCGAGGCGATGGGTGCCCGCCGGTGATGACGGCGAACCAACGGACGGCAAACACGGGTAAAACGCGCTTCTCGTCCGTTCTGCTATGGTCCACGTCGTTTGTCCGCCGACATCGGTGTCGGGGGGATCCAGTGCAGGCAGCTGCATGACGTCGGGGGGAATCTGACATGGGTGGGGACGCACAGCGAGGGCAGCTGGACTGTGACGTGGTGGTGCTCGGGGCCGGGATCGCCGGGTTGCTGAGCGCACGACGCCTTGTCGGCATGGGCTACCGCGTGGTGGTCGTGGACCCTGCTGAGCAGGTGATGTCCGGGGCGAGCAGCCGCAACGAGGGCTGGCTGCATGCAGGCACCTACCACTCGATGTCCATCGGCGACCCGGTCCAGGCCGCCGTCGTCGCCAAGCGGTGCATCTACGGGTGGGAGCAGCTGCACCGCGACTTCCCCGAGTGCATCGAGCCCGAGGCGCGGCCCACGCTGGCGATCGTCCGCGAGGACCAGGCCGAGCGCGCGCTCCAGCGCTGGGGCGCTGCAGGGGTCGGGCACCGCGAGCTGGACCCGAGCCTGCGGCGTGAGTTCGACGAGGACGTGGTGACCACCGACTCGGAGCGCGTGTTCGAGGTCCGCGACCGGTCGGTCAACGTGCGGATCCTCGGGGCCCGCCTGGTCAACGAACTGCTCCGCGCCGGCGCCACGCTGCTGCTGGGTGCCCGACCCCGCCGGGGCGAGGACGGGGCGATCGTCCTGGACGGGACCCACGGTCTGACGGTCCGCCACCGCCTGCTCGTCCTGGCCACGGGCTTCGCGACGGGGGCTGTCTGCCGCGAGCTCGGGCTCGCGGGGCCCGAGATCCGGCTGTGGCAGAGCCACCTGGCGATCATGCCGCGGCTGTCGCCGATGTCGGTCTTCAGCGTGGCCCCGCGCGAGGCAGCGATGGCCAACCACGGCGACTGGAGCGTCGTCGGGCTCAACGAGGACGCCTACCTCGTGCCGGAGCCGACCTTCGTGCCGCGCGCCGACGGCACCGACAACCTGCTGCGCGCCATCGCGGAGCGGTTCCGGCGCAGCGCCCCGGAGCAGGCCAAGGTGACCTCGTGCGTCAAGGTCGATGTCCGCCAACAGGGCGACGATGCCCGATCCCTCAACATCCAGGTGGAGTGGCTGGACGACACCACGCTGTGCGTGCTCCCCGGCAAGATGACCGAGGCGCCCTTCGCCGCCGACTACGTCAGCCACCAGGTCTTCGCCCGTCTCCACACCGACGTCGTGACGAGGCGACCGCTCGAGGCGCACGTCGACGACCTGCGCGGGCAGGCGGCCCTGGTATGACGGTCACTCCCACCCTCGACGACCACCGCAGGGCGCTGGGGCTGCTGACGGTCGACGAGACCCTCGCCCTCGGCGCAGACGGGGTGCGGGTGCTCGACCCGTGGTCGACCCTGGTCTCCTCCGGTGTGGTCCTGGGTCGTGGCACCGTCCTCTACCCGGGTGTCGTCGTGCAGCGCGACCGCGACGGCGTCGTGCAGGTGGGCGAGGACACCGTGCTCTACCCCGGCACGTTCCTGCTGGCCACGGCCGGCGGGAGCATCCGTGTGGGTGCCCGTTGCGAGCTCGGACCCGGTGGTGTCCAGGTCAAGGCCAACCAGCCCGGTGCCTCCATCGAGCTCGGGACTGGGGTGCGCCTGCTCAACGGGTGCGAGCTCGTCGGCCGCTGCCGCCTCGGTGACGGCGCCCAGGTGATCGGCACCATCGCGGCCCAGTCGGTGGAGCTCGGAGGTGGTCTCGGTGGCCACAGCCACGTGGAGCCCGACGAGCGCGGGGCGGTCCTCAAGGGTGCCGGCCTGGCGAGGGGCCTGCGGCTGCAGCGTGGTGACGTCGTCAACCTCACCCCCTCGTTCGACGGCGTGCCGGTCGAGCGCCAGAGCGCCTACCACCCCAAGCCGTCCGGGACCCCGCGATGAGCGCGCGCCTCGGGCTCGGCCTGATCGGCATCGGCAGGCCGTGGCCCAGCGACGACGTGTCCGTGGCGACGTTCGGGGCCAGCGCCGGCCTGCTCCGCGCCGCCCTCGACCAGGGCGTGCAGGTCCTCGACACCGCGCCGGCCTACGGCGAGAGCGAGCAGCGCCTCGGCGCGTTCCTGGCCGCCCTCCCGCAGCAGGAGCGGCAGGAGCTGTTCGTCGCGACCAAGGTGGGTGAGTACTGGTCCCCCAGCGAAGGCGGCCGTACGAGCCACGGGCTGCGCGACACCGAGGAGTCCGTGCGCCGGTCGGCGCGCCTGCTCGGGCGCATCGACCTCCTCCAGGTGCACAAGGCCACCGTCGAGGTGCTGCGCGACCCGGCATTCGTTCGGCTGCTCCGCTCGCTGGCCGACGAGCACGGCATCGACCACCTCGGCGCCAGCGTCAAGGACGTGGAGTCCGCCGACGAGGCGCTCGCCACCGGCGTCTTCGACCACGTGCAGCTCCCCGTCAACCCGGGGGTTCCGGAGCTGGCTGCCTGGGCGAGGTCCCACGCCCACGAGGTGACCGTCCTGGGCAACAGGCCGTACGGCAGCGGCCGCCTCCTCGGGGGGCGGAGCCGCACCGAGCTGCTGTCGTACGCGGTCGAGCACGTCGGCGACGGCGTGGTGCTCACCGGCACCACCAACCCGGACCACCTGGCCGAGACCGTCCGTTCCTTCGAGGAGGCGACCCGTGGCTGACACCACCGTGCGACCGTTCAGCGAGCAGCAGCAGACCATGCTCGACTTCCTGGGCGACACCGTCGACGACTACTACCTCATGGTGGAGTCCTTCGTCCTGGAGGGCCCGCTCGACCACGGGCGGTTGCGCGATGCCGTCGCCACGGTCCTGCGCCGGCACGAGGTGGCGCGCTCCACCGTCGTCGGCCTCACCGGCGGCTACCGAGTTCACCCCTGGACCGAGCAGCTGGTCGACGAGGTCCTGCGTGTCGCCGATGGGTTCTCGGACGTCGACCACGCCTTCGCCGCCGGGCAGGTCGAGGTCGAGCGGCCGATGGACCTCGTGCGAGAGCTGCCCCTGCGGATCTGGGTGGGCTCCGTACCGGGGGACCGGGCTGCCCTCTGGGTCTGCGGGCACCACCTGGTCTTCGACGGGTGGTCGCTGAAGAACCTGTACGCCGAGCTCGAGAAGGCTTACGACGACCCCGACGCGCTCCCCGAGCCGAGCCAGTACCACCAGGCGGTGCAGGCAGCCGGCCCCGAGGAGCTCGACGTGCCATCGGAGCTCTTCGCCCGGCCGTACCGAGGTGTCCGCGAGCTGCAGGCCCGCGCGACCACCCCCCTCGGGCCGGCCGGCCACCTCACCGTGGTCGCCGGCGCCGAGCTCGCCGCGAGGCTCCGGCAGGCGTGCGGGGCTCTGCGCACGACGCCGTACGCGCTGGCGGTCACCGGCCTGTTGTGCGCGCTGGCGGAGGCGACGGGTGACCACGAGGCGATCGTGGGCTCGGCCTCGACCGGCCGATCGCGAGGGGAGGCTGTCCGGGCCCTCGGCTACTTCTCCAACACCATCTTCATGGGCACCGCCGGGGGCTCGCCCGCCCAGGTGCTGCGCGAGGTGAGCAGCCTGCTGCCCCGGTGGCAGGTCTCCCCCCGGGTGCAGTGGGAGCGGGTCCTCGACCTGCACCATGGGCGTGACCTCTACCCGGTGAAGTTCGCCTTCGAGCGGGCGGCCATGGCGCGCCCGGACATCCGCTTGTCGGGCATCACGACCACACGCTGGGACCCGCCGTCCGGACCCGGGGGGTCTGCCCGGCGCGTGGCCGACATCTCCGGCACGTTCGACGCCGAGGGAGTCAGGCTGTCAGCGCGCTACCGCGCCGACGTGGTCGACGAGTGGTGGGTGCGCTCGGTCCTCGAGGGCTGCCTGGCCGTGACCGCCGCCCTCGTCGACGAGTCCCTGGCCCCTGCTGCCGACCCGGCGTCGGCGAGCCTGCTGCCGACTGCACGATGACTGGCGGCGACCTGCGTCTCGGCGTCGTCTACGACGAAGGGGCGGCCTCGTACGGTGAGGTCCACGCGAGCCTGGCGGCGCCTGGCTCGCGGATCGAGCCGGTCTACCTCCTGCCGGGGTCCGCCCACGCCGACGCCGCCCGCCCGGGGCTCTGTCGCCTCGGCGAGGTGGTCGACCTGCCGCAGGGGGATTCGGCAGGAGGTCGGAATGAGGCAGCGGACCGTGAAGCGGTCGAGGGGTTGGGGCTCTCGGGGGTCGTGACCTACTCCGAGCTCGCGCTGGCGCGCACCGCCACCATCGCGGCGGCCCTCGGCACCCCCGGCACGACACCGGAGACCGCGGCCCTCCTGCGCGACAAGCTCGCCCAGCGCCGGCGGCTGGCCGGGGCCGGCGTCGACTCGGTGCACAGCGTCCTCGTCTCCAGCCCGGTCGGGTGGGAGTCCGCGGTCGACGAGGTCGGGCTGCCCGGGGTGCTCAAGCCGCGCCACGGTGTGGCCAGCAGGGCGACCCACCTGGTGCGGACGGTGGCGGACGTCCGTCGCGGCGCCGAGCTGGTCGAGGCAGGCAGCGAGGAGTTCGTCTTCGAGGAGCTGCTTGTGGGCGCTGACACGCTCCCGTTCGGTGACTACGTGTCCGTCGAGTCGCTGGTCCAGGACGGAGCCGTCACCCACGTCGCCGTCACGGGCAAGCTGCCGCTGGTGCCCCCCTTCCGCGAGGTGGCACAGTTCTGGCCCGCACCCTTGGCCGACGAGCTCGCGGACGAGGTGCGACGGCTGTCCGGGGCGGCCCTCCAGGCACTCGGGCTGCGGCACGGACTCGCCCACACCGAGGTCAAGCTCACCGCATACGGCCCGCGCATCATCGAGGTCAACGGCCGGCTCGGCGGGCTCGTCGGTGAGCTCTCGCAGCGCGCAGCCGGGGTCGACCTGGTTCGCGCCGCGGCAGACGTCGCGCTCGGCCGCCCGCACGGTGTCCGGCCCGTCGAGGTGGACCGCGTCCACTTCCAGTACACCAGCGTCGCGCCACCGTTCGAGGTCACCTTCGGCGGTGTCCGGGGGGCGCGCGAGCTGCTGCGCCGCCCCGGGTTCAGCCGCTACCTGCCGCACGTCCGCCGTGGCGCGGTCCTGGCCGGGGGCGTGGCCACCACGACCCTCGACCTCGTGGCCGGGGAGGCCGACGACCTCGACGGGCTGCTCCAGGCGGTGCGGACCCTCGAGCGCGAGCTCGTCTACGAGTTCGGCACCCCCGGCGGCGGGTCGGTCTCGCTGTCGGCAGGTGAGCTGGCCACGGCCGCGCCCGGGGCCACGCCGGCTCCCGAGCGGGCGCGAGCCGCTGCTCCCGCACCGCCTTCCCAGCCCCCCACTTCCAGTACGCCCGTCCCGGGCACCACGACGGCCGACGCGGCCACGACCAAGGAGCTCTCCCACTCATGACGACCACGCAGCAGGCGATCACCTCCGCACTCGGTGAGATCCTTGCCGTCCCGGACATCGAGGCCGACGACAACTTCTTCGCCCTCGGCGGAGACTCGCTCTCCGCCGTCGAGCTCATGGAGCGGGTCGAGGCGGAGCTCGGCATCGAGTTCCCGTTGCAGACCCTGTTCTCCAGTGGCCGCATCGGTGACGTGGTGCAGGAGTGCGAGGGTCGTGTGGCGGATCGTGCCTGAGCGCTCGCCCGTGTCGACGATCCCCGCGGAGGAGGGCGTGGTGCAGCACTTCATGCGCACGGCGCAGTTGGCGCCCGAGCTGCCTGCCCTCGAGCAGGGTGGTGGGGCCGTGACCTACGGCGACTGTTGGCGTGCCGTCGTTGCGGTCGCCGCTCGCGTGGGTGCCTGCGGCCCGAGGGTCGGCCTGTGCGTCGGCCGGTCCCTGGAGGGGCCTTTGGGCTTCCTCGGTGTCCTTGCCTCCGGGCGCAGTGCCGTGCCCTTGTCCCCTTCGGCACCGTGTGCGCGCCTGCTGACCATCGCGGGCCTGGCCCAGCTCGACACCGTGCTCGTGGACGTGTCGGTGGACGCGACCCGTCGTGACGCCCTGCGTCAGGCGGGGCTGGAGGTCGTGGAGCTGTCCCTGGGTGACCTGCTCGACGGCGCGCCAGCAGCACCCCCGGCAGGCGGGGGTGCTGCTGCCGAGGGCGCCGCGACCGAGGGTTCGGTGAGCTGGGGTCCGCGTGCCGAGGACGAGGCGTACGTGCTCTTCACGTCCGGCTCCACCGGTGTCCCCAAGGGCGTGTGCATCGCCCACAGCGCGCTGGCTGCCTACACGTCGCACGTCGTGCAGCGCAGCGAGCTGGGCCCGGGTGCGCGGCTCAGCAACAACTTCGACCTCACCTTCGACCCGTCGATGTTCGACGTGGTCGCCTGCCTGACCAGCGGCGCCACGCTGGTCGTGCCCGCCGGCCGGGAGGCGATGATGCCCGTGTCCTACGCCGCCGAGCGGCGCCTCACGCACTGGTACTCCGTCCCGTCAGTCGTGACGGTGGCCCGGCAGATGCGCACCCTGCAGCCGGGTGCGCTCCCCGACCTGGTGCGCAGCTCGTTCATCGGCGAGCCCCTCACCCTCGAGACCGCCAAGGGCTGGGCCGAGGCCGCCCCCTTCTCCGTCGTCGAGAACGTCTACGGGCCCACCGAGCTCACGGTGAGCTGCACCGAGTACGTCCTCCCCGACGAGCTCGACTCGTGGCCTGCCACGTCCAACGGAACGGTGCCGATCGGCGCCGTGTACCCGGGCCTGGAGTGGTGCCTCGTCGAGGACGGGGTCGTCTGCGTGGAGGAGGGCGAGCTGTGCGTGCGTGGTCCGCAGCGGCTCACCGGCTACCTCGACGAGGCCGACAACGTCGGGCGCTTCCTGCTCGTCGAGGACGGGCGGGCCGTCGAGCCGCCGGCCGGGCGGCCCGGGCCCCACCTCTGGTACCGCACCGGCGACCGGGTCCGACGCGACGGCGGCACTCTGCTGCACCTGGGGCGGCTCGACCGCCAGGTCAAGGTGCGCGGCTACCGGCTCGAGCTGGGCGAGGTCGAGCAGGCGGTGCGGCGGGTGGAGGGCGTCGTCGACGTCGCCGCGGTCACTGCGCACGGCCGCCTGGGCGACTACCTGGCCGTCTTCTACTCCGGCGCTGAGCAGCCTGCGCGCGAGATGCGTGCGCGGGTGGCGCAGCTGCTGCCGCCGTACATGGTGCCCGAGCGGTTCGAGCACCGGACGGACCTGCCGCGCAACGACCGCGGCAAGACCGACCACAAGGCGCTGCGGGCAGAGCTGGTCCCACCGGTGCCCACCACGGTGCCGGCATGACGGACGACACCGCAACCGCGCCGCTGCTCGAGCGCGTCGTGGGTCCTCCCGGCCCTGCGCGACGGTTGCTGCTGGCCACGGTCGCCGAGTCCACCGGCTTCGGGGCGCTGCTCACCGTCAGCATCATCTACTTCACGACCGTGGTCGGGCTCCCGGCGGTTCAGGTCGGGGCGGTGATGACCGCCAGCGGGCTGTGCTCGCTGGCGCTCGGCGTACCCCTGGGGGCGCTGGCCGACGGCTTCGGGGCCCGGCGCATGCTGGTCGCGGGGCTGTGCGCCCAGGCCGTCGGTGTCGCCGTCCTGCTGACGGTCCGAAGCCTGTGGGCGTACGCCGTGGTCGTCATCGCGGTCGGGCTCGCGGACCGGGTGGCGTACGGCGCACGCGGCGCACTGATGGCGCGCATCTTCACGGGCGAACGGGTGGCGTCACGGGCCCGGCTGCGGGCAGGTCAGAACATCGGCGTCTCCCTCGGGGGTGCCGTGGGGGCGCTGGCCCTGCACGCAAACACTCCCGGTGCCTACCGCGCCGTGATCGGTGTCAACGCGCTCGCGTTCGTCGTCTCCGCCTGGTTGGCCCAAGGACTTCCCCCGCTCGACCAGGCCGGCGCTGGCAAGCATGCCGGCTCCACCGGTCGCCGGTCGCGGCTGGTGGTCCACCGCGACCGCCGTTTCGTGGGAGCGGCTGCCCTCAACGCCGTGCTGTGCCTGCACTACGGCCTCTTCGAGGTCGCCATGCCCTTGTGGGTCGTCAGGGAGACCGACGCCCCCCGCGCCCTCGTCGGCGTGCTGTTCATCGTCAACACGGCACTGGTCGTGCTGTTCCAGGTGCGCATGAGCCGCGGTTCGGAGTCGGCCCGGGGAGGCGCGCGCTCTTCGCTGGCCGGTGCCGCCCTCGTGCTCGTCTCGACGCTGCTGTTCGCCTCGGCCACCCACTCCGGTTCCGTCGGGGCGGTCGCACTCCTCGTCGCGGCGACGGTGGTCTACGTCTTCGGCGAGATGTCCCAGGCTGCCGGGTCGTGGGGTGTGTCCTACGCCCTGAGCCCCGAGGACCGGCACGGCGAGTACCAGTCGGCCTTCGGCAGCGCCGCCTCGGGCGGGATGCTGCTGGCCCCGCTGCTCGCCACCGCGGTGACCATCCGGCCCGGAGGTGCAGGCTGGCTGGTGAGCGGTGCAGTGGTCCTCCTCGCCGGGGTCGCCCTGTGGCTGTTCGTGCTCCGGGTCGGGCCGACCGCTGGAGCCGCGGACGGTGCCGAGGCCGCCGTCGGTACCGACCCCGCTGATGCTCCCGGCACGACCACCGCTGGCGCTCCCGGCACGACCACCGCTGGCGCTCCCGGCACGACCACCGCTGGCGCTCCCGACGTCTCCGTCGCCATGACGGGGCGCCCCACCGAGGACCTTCGGGCCCTCGCCGAGGAAGGACACTGATGGCACGAGGCCTCCTGCTGTGTGGAGGACACGGGCGACGCCTGTGGCCCTACACCGACAGCTTCCCCAAGTCGCTCATGCCGCTGCTCGACCGGCCGCTGCTGACCTACACGATCGAGCGGTTCCGCGACGCGGGGATCACGCAGATCATGGTCAACTCGCTCACCACGATGAGCGACCTGCAGGCATGCCTCGGCGACGGCTCGGCCTGGGGCGTCGAGCTCACCTACGTGCAGGAGCCGTTCCAGCTCGGCACGGCCGGGATCCTCCACCACGCCAAGGAGTTCTGGGAGGGCGACGACCTGGTCGTCTCGGTCGCCGACATGGTTTCTACCTTGAGCATCAGCGACCTGCTCGAGTTCCACCGCAGCCACGACCAGGCCGCCACGGTGGCCTGCATCGAGCACCCCTGGCCGCTGGAGGAGTTCCACGGGGACGTGGTTGTGCTCGGCGAGGGCACACGCGCGGTGGAGTACCAGCTCAAGCCCAAGGAGAAGGCGAAGAGCCGCCTGGCCGGAACCGGCGCCTGGGTGCTCAACCCCCGCGTGCAGCCGCACCTGCAGCCCCCGGACCCCGCCTTCGCCGACCGCGACGGTGTGGACCTCAACCGCGACCTGCTACCCCGCGTGGTGGACCACCCCGACCTCGGGTTGCACGCCTACGTGAGCAAGCACCTCTTCGATGACTTCGGCCTGGCCGAGGGCTACATCGAGGGCTCGCTGCTCGCCCTCGAGGGCGACATGGGCATCGCGCCGATCACGCCCGCCAACGGCCGCGGCCAGCACTTGGCCTCCTCGGCCGTCGTGGGTGATGGCGTCGAGCTCGAGGGCGCCGTGCTCGTGGAGCGGGACGCCGTCATCGGCGACGGCGCGAAGCTCGTCGGCCCGTGCGTCATCGGGCCGGCCGCGCGCGTCGGCGCCGGAGCCGTCGTTCGCGACAGCGTGGTCCTGCCCGGCGGCGCGGTCGCCGACGGGGCGGTCGTCCTGCACTCGCTCGTCGGCAGCATGCGGACACCCGACCTCGTCCGCGAGTACTACTGGCAGTCCGCTCCGGTTGGCGTCGGTGCCTGAGGCTGCCCAGCTCCAGCAGGCTGCCCCAGCGACCGGACAGCCCGACCCCGGTACCGTGCAGAGCGACCTCGCGACGGGCCGGGCCATGAAGACCGAGGTCGCGACGCTGGACGACCTCCCCGAGGGGTGGTTGGCGCAGGAGTGGTGGTCGCCTGCCGTCGCGTCCCGTCCGGGCAGGGCCGTGCAGTGGGCGGCCGACGCGCGCTGGGACGTCCGCTTCGTGGTGGCGCGCCTGGACGGTGGGTTGGCCGGCGTCCTCCCGGTGGGAGGCTTGCGGGTCGCCAAGGCCCCGGACGAGTCCTACAGCTGCCACGCCCTGCTCGCAGCGGGATCCGCGGACGAACGTGACTGGCTCGTCCTCGGTGGCGGACGTGACCTCGCCGGTGGGGTGGCGGTGACGGGCTGGGTGCCGGACAGCGACCGCGCCGCCGTCGTCACCGCCCTCACCCGCAGGGCGCTCGACGAGGCCGCTGGCCAGGGCCGCCGTCCAGCATTCCTGTACCTCCCGGAGGCGCAGAGGGAGGCGGTGGTCGAGGCCTTCGAGAACCCCCGCCTTGTGCCACTCGGTGAGCTGGCGGTGCTGGCGACCGACCACCCGGACCTCGACCACTACCTGCTCACCCTGCCGTCCGGGCGTCGAAACAAGATCCGCCGCGACTGGCGCGCCTTCCAGGAGCTCGGCCTCAGCAGCGAGTGGGTCGACGCGCAGGACGCCCTCGAGGAGGCGGCGCCGCTCGTCACGCTCGTCAAGGCAGTCCACGGCATCCCCGACCACCCGCGGTTCGCGCGGCTGCGCCTGGAAGCGTGGATCGCGGCCGGCGTGGGCCGTTGCCGCGCGGTGATGGTCCGCGACTCGACCGGGCTCCTGGTTGCGGCGAGCTTCGTGTCCGACGCCGGCGAGAGCCTCGAGGTCTACGAGGTGGGGCTCGCCGACGACCCCTCCACGCGGCTGCCGGGCTACCTCGAGACGTGCTACTACGCACCCCTGCGCGAGGCGGTGCGGCTCGGCCGCAGCCGCCTCGAGCTGGGTATGGAGGCTGCGGCCGCGAAGCGGTCGCGCGGCGCAGTCCTCAGTCCCGTGTGGGCGGTGACCGAGTCCACCTGACAGGGGGCCGGCGCCGCCGCCTGGGTTCGCGGGTCAGCGGCGTAGTACGCGGGCCTCCCAGGGGCGCAGCGGGGCGGTGGGCGCCGCCGGGTCGCCGAGGTTGCCGAGCAGGAGCGTGGCGCCCTTCCACCCGTCGAGGTCGAGGTCGAGCCCGTCGACATCGTCGAGCGGCAGCTCGTCGCCGGAGAAGTTGGCGAGCACGAGGAGCTCGGTGCCCTCGTGGGCGCGGGTGAACGCGTAGAGCCTGGGGTGGTCGGCGGCGAGCATGTGGAAGTCGCCGTGCGCCACGGCCGGCTCGGTGTGGCGCAGCTCGATGACGCGGCGGTAGTGGTGGAACACCGAGTCCTCGTCGGCGAGGGCGGCCTCGGCGTTGATCTCCGTGTGGTTGGGGTTGACTCGCGACCACGGGCTGCCGGTGGTGAAGCCCGCGTTGTCGCTCGCGTCCCACTGCATGGGGGAGCGGGCGTTGTCGCGGCTGCCGAGGCGCAGGGCGCTCAGCACCTCCTCGGCGTCCGAGCCCGACGCGACGGCCATCCGGTAGTAGTTGACCGACTCGATGTCGAGGAAGTCGTCGTGGGCGGCGAACGGCACGTTGGTCATGCCGAGCTCCTCGCCCTGGTAGACGTACGGCGTGCCGCGGTGCAGGTGCAGGACCGTGCCGAGCAGCTTGGCCGAGGCGACCCGGTGCTCGGGGGCGTCGGACCCGAACCGGGAGACGGCGCGTGGCTGGTCGTGGTTGTTCCAGTAGAGCGAGTTCCACCCGACGTCGGCGAGGGCGTCCTGCCAGCGGCCGAGCGAGCGCTTGAGGTCGCGCAGGTCGAGGGTGCGGCGGTCCCACTTGTGGTCGCCGTGGTCGAGGCCCACGTGCTCGAACTGGAACACCATGTCGACCTCACGGCGCTCGGGGTCGGTGTAGAGGACGGCGTCCTCGACGGTGACGCCGGGCATCTCGCCGACGGTGAGCAGCTTCTCGGCGCGGCCCTCGAAGACCGCGGCGTGCATCTCGTGGAGGTACTCGTGGATGCGCGGGCCGTTGAGGAAGTGGGGCGTGCCGTCACCGAGGTGGGGGTTGCCGGGGATCGGCTGGCCGTCGCGCAGCGCGGTGACCTTGGAGATCATGTTGATGACGTCCATGCGGAACCCGTCGATGCCGCGGTCGAGCCACCAGCGCATCATCGCGTAGACGGCCTCGCGGACCTCAGGGTTCTCCCAGTTGAGGTCGGGCTGCTTGCGGCTGAACAGGTGCAGGTAGTACTCGCCGGTGGCCTCGTCGAGCTCCCAGGCGGGTCCGCTGAAGAAGGACTCCCAGTTGGTCGGCTCGGCGCCGGGCGCGCCCGTCTCGTGGCCCTCGCGGGCGGGGCGCCACCAGTACCAGTCGCGCTTGGGGTTGTCCTTGCTGGAGCGGGACTCGACGAACCACGGGTGCTCGTCGGAGGTGTGGTTGACCACGAGGTCCATGACGATGCGGATGCCGCGCTCGTGCGCCTGGGCGATGAGCTCGTCGACGTCGGCCAGGGTTCCGAACGTCGGGTCGATGTCCTCGTAGTCGGCGATGTCGTAGCCGTTGTCGTCCTGCGGGCTCGTGTAGATCGGGGAGAGCCACACCACGTCGACGCCGAGGGTCTTGAGGTAGTCGAGCCGGGCGATGATGCCGGGCACGTCGCCGATGCCGTCGCCGTTGCTGTCCTGGAAGCTGCGCGGGTAGATCTGGTAGACGACGGCTTCACGGAACCACTGGGCTTCGGTCATGCGCAGCAGTCTGGCCTACCTTCGAGCGGGGCCCCAGTCCGGCGCGCTGTCCCAGAGCGCCGTGTGCGTGACGGGCTGCTCGTGGCTGCCGTCCAGCCGCGCAGTGAAGAGGTCCGGCTGTCCGCCGTCACCGGAGCGTGCGTAGACGACCTTGGTGCCGGAGGGTGAGAACGAGGCCGACAGCAGCATCGTGTCCGCGCTCACGTGGGTCACCTGGCGACGTCCGGTGCCGTCAGGGTGCACGACGTAGAGCTGGGAGTCGAGGAAGCCGCCGTCCTCGTTGGAGCGGAACAGGATCCACCGTCCGTCGGGTGACCAGTCGGGGTGGTCGCCGGCGTGCAGCGACCACGGCGTGATGCGCCGCACGTGGCTGCCGTCGCTGCGCATCACGAACAGCGCGATCCCCCCGGCGGGTTCGGTCAGCGGGGAGTTCTCGCGCCGGAAGGCGACCTGCCGCCCGTCGGGGGAGACGACCATCTCGTTGTTGTCCCCGGCGAAGGGGCGGGAGCGCAGGATGACGCGGGAGTGCTCACCCGACAGGTCCCGGATGACGACGTCGGAGTGCTCGATGAAGCCTTCTCCATCGGGGAACTCGCGCACGAGTCCCGTGGAGCGGGTGTAGATGACGTGCCTGCCGTCCGGCATGAACGCCACCTCGGACTCGTCGGGGCACTTGGTCTCGATGTCGGGAGCCGTGGCGTTGCACTCCGGGCTGAGGCGTCGCAGGTGGCTGCCGTCGGGGTGCACGGTGTAGATGGCGCACACGGTGTCGGGGACGCATCGCCGGAAGGCCACCAGCGACCCGTCGGGCGACCAGTCGGGCTGGTCGTCGACCACGCCTGCCGCGGGTCGGGTGAGCTGGCGGGTGCCCGTCCCGTCCGGCCGGATGGTGAAGATGGCTCCGGTCGTCCGGTCGGCGTCCAGGTACTGCTTGTAGGCGATGCGTCCGTTGGTGCCGGGGGTGGTGGCCGAGGCGGGTGCTGCCACGAGGGCGCCAAGCACCACGGCCATGACGGCCACGGCGGCTGCGGCTGTGCGGGGTCGGAGCGTGGGGAAAGTGGGAGACATCTGGCCCTCCTGGGGTGGGCGGTGGTTGCGCTGGACAGTGCGGGTCCCGCGGTCTTCCCCTGCACGCCGACGGCGTCCTCCGTCGAACGATGCTCCCGGTGCCACCGCCCGGCAATGACCCGGTCGGACCATGCGACACCGCATTTCGGCGGAGCCCTTTCGCCGTAGGTGGTCCCGTCTCAGCGCACCAGCGAGCAGTCGACGGGCACCGTGGCCTGCGCGTAGGCCACGATGACCGCCACCGTGACGACGAGGGCTGCGGCAGCCGCGGTCAGCGTCAGGACCTGGGCGCAGGCGACGACGACGTGCTGCCGGTAGGCGAGCGGCTCGCCGCGGCGCAGGGTCGCCGCGCGCCGGATGGAGACGACCACCAGCGGCACGAGGGCGAGGACGAGGAGCAAGGACTGCACGGCGTACCCGGCGCGGAGGCCGGGCGTCACCGTCCCCGCCCCGATCGCGATGAGCGCCACCACCAGCACCACCGCGAGCAGCTGCGGCAGGCGCGCCCACCACCGGCGGAAGGCAGTCGGCCGCCTGGTCGTCACCCGGCGGCGCGACGGCTGCACGAACAGGGTCATCGCCAGCATCGCGGTGGCTACCGTGGTCGTGCCGGCGACGAGGCCCCAGTCGAGCCACTGCGCCGGTGCGCTCGACTCGTAGCACGTGCCGTCCGCCTGAGCTGCGGTCGCGACTGCGCCGAGCAGGGCGCCGAGCTGGGTCATGGGGGTCCTCGCAGGCTTCGCAGGGTCCGCGGCGGGTGGGCCGGGACCTCGACGCTACTGCCGCGCGGCACACTGTCTCCATGCGGAGTGCGTGGCAGTTCAGTGCGATCTGCTACGGCATCGCGCTGGTGGTCTGGTTCGTCCAGCGGGTGCGCCGCTGGAAGCCCCGCGGGTATGCCGACGCGCCCCTGCGGTGGAAGCTCGCCAACTTCCACCTCATGTCCTACGGGGTGCTGGACGCGATCCTCGTCGTCGGCTTCCTCATCAGCCTCTTCAACGCCACCCTGCTGTTCAACGCCGCTGGCTGAGGCCCGTCAGCGGTCGGCGTCGAGCACCTCGCGCAGCCTCGCGGCGAACGCCCCCGGCTGGCCGGCATACCCGCCCTCGCCGCCGACGAACCCACCGTGGTGGCTGGGGAAGACCTCGACCCCGGTGCCGAGCAGCGCCGCGACGGCCTCGGTGGTGCGCCACGTGAGGGTGCCCTTGGACTCGATCCCGGCCGCGAGCACGATGCGGGCCGGAGCCGACTGCAGCGCGTCGACGTCGGGACGGAAGGCGGTGATGGCGTCGGAGACCCCGGACAGGAGCGGGTCGCTGCGGGTGCCGTCGTCCTGCGTGGGCATGCCGAACATCGCCGGGTCGGGAGCCGGGGCCGTCGCGAACTCGTCGGTGAGCTCGCCCTGCACCGACGTCATGGCGATGAAGTGCGCCATACCCGCCGCCCACCCCCGCGAGGCATAGGTGGCGTGCACCGCCCGCTCGGCCGCGAAGGCGGCCTCGGCGTCGGGCAGCACTGCGAGACAGGGCGGTTCGTGGGCGACGAGCACCGTCACGTCGGCAGGGTGGGCGGCGACGAGCGCCAGGGCGCTGACCGCGCCACCGCTGCTCGCGAACACCTCGACCGGGCCGGCGCCCAGCGCCTCGATGATGCGGTGCTGGTCGTCGGCGTTCTGCTCAGGTGTGTGCCGGTCGCTGCCGTCGGTGCGCACGCTGCGGCCGAGGCCACGCACGTCGTAGGTGACGACGGTGCGGTCCGGCACCAGGGCGACCAGGGCCGAGAAGCCGTCGGCACCCATCGGGGCGCCGACCATGAAGAGCGGCGGGCGGCCGTCCGCGGTCGGGAGCGGGCCGTGCACGTCGTAGGCCAGGGTGCCGTCGGGGGTCTGCAGGGAGTGCGTGGTGGTCATGCTCGTGAAGACCTCTCTCGCGGAGGGAAGTCATCGCGGGCGGCGTCGATGAGACGGGTGAGGCCGTCGCGCAGGCCCTCGAGCTCGGCAAGGTCCATGCCCAGGCGCGCCATGATCGCCGGTGGGATCTTCTCGGCACGCGACCTCGCGCGGCGGCCCTGCGTGGTCAGGGAGATGGCCAGGGCGCGGTCGTCGAGGGGGTCGCGGGTGCGGGTGACCATGCCGCTCGCCTCGAGACGCTTGAGCAGCGGCGACAGGGTGGCCGGCTCGAGGCTGATTCGGCGGGCGAGCTCGGAGACCCGCAGCGGCTCCTCCTCCCAGAGGGCGAGCATCACGAGGTACTGCGGGTGGGTCAGGCCCATGGGCTCGAGCAGGGGGCGGTAGAGCGCGATGACGTTGCGCGACGCCACGGCCAGGGCGAAGCAGACCTGGCGGTCGAGGGCGAGGAGGTCGACAGGCGCGTCCTGCGCGGCGGGGGTGGCGGGAGGCACGAGGTCATCCTAGGAGGCGTGGCGTATAGTTAGCGCACGAATCATACGTGTACTAACTATCGAGGCGGTAGGCATGGCCAAGGGCAGTAACGAGGGGCTCTCGCTGGGCTACCGGCTGCTGTACGGGATCCGGTACTTCGGCTGGCACCTCTTCGGGCCGGCCCAGCTGACGGCCGAGGACGACCCGCACATGAAGATGAAGCGCGAGCGTGCGGCGAAGGTCGAGGCTGCCCGCGCGGCCAGGCTCCGCCGCGAGCAGCAGGCGCACGGCTGAGTACGGGGACCGATGCCCTGACCGCCGCGCGGCGATGACAATCCGCCCATGGGTGAGCCGCTGCCGTTGACGAGGGGCGGGCGCGTGGCCCGGGTGGTGGGGCTGGTGGCGCTCTGGGCCGTGTGGGTCGTCGTCGCGACGGCCTGGCTCGTGTTGTCCGGCGTGGCCGGTGAGGCGGGGGCGTGGCGCTGGTCGGCGGTGGCCTACGTCCCCCTCGCGCTGCCGACTTGGGGACTGGTCCGGCGGCTGCGCCATCGCAGGCCGGTCGCGGTCGGGATCGCGCTGGTGATCTGGCTGCTGGTATGGGGCGTGCCGGCCCAGGCGACGCCGGGCTTCGGGCGCGTCGAGGCCTTCGCCGACGAGTGGGGCGCGCCACCGGGCGCGACGTTCCTCGGCCAGACGTCGGAGGGCAACGACTGGTGCTTCGGCGACGGCTGCCCGACCGTGGTGCGCTACTACGCCGTCGACGACGCGGCCGGCGCGGTGAGCGCCGTCGATGCGCGGCTCCGTACTGAGGGCTGGCAGCCGCGGGGTCTGGCGCACGGTCCGGCCTGGTGCAAGGGGGACTTCCACGTCTCGGCGTGGAAGCCGCCGGCCACATGGGGGCCGGTGGGCGCGCACGTCGCCCCGGTACCGCCGGGGGCGGAGGTCGTCGAGCTGCGCGTCGGGGCCAACTGCCTCTGAGGGGGCTCAACCGGTGACGCGGTACCTCGTCGTCATGCCGGCGGTGAGGTGGTCGTTCACGTGGCAGTGGAAGAGCCAGGTGCCCACGTCGTCCGGCACCATGTCGGCGACCACCATCGACGCCGGCAGCAGGCTGATGACGTCCATCCGCGTGCCCATGACGACGACGGTGTTGCCGTGCCAGTGGGGGGTGTGGAGGTCGACCTCGGTACCCATCGACATGACGTACCACCGGACGCGTTCACCCTTGCGCAGCGTGACCACCGGCTGGTTGCCGAAGAGGTAGCCGTTGATGGAGTGCTTGAGGTTGGCCTCCTCGAAACCCTCGTCGTCAGGAGCCGGCGGGACCTTGGTGAACTTGTCGACGTTCTCGCCGAGGTAGGGGCTGATGCCCTCGTTCATCACGGCGAAGAGCTCGAAGACCTCGCGGTCCACGTCGGCCGGGGTCCCGTCCGGGCGGGCCTTCCCGCGTGCGGTGACGACCATGAAGCCCTGCAGCCCGGCGTACGTGTCGCCGACCTCGTCGGTGTGCGAGTGGTACATCCACATCACCGAGGAGCCGTCGTGGGGCCCCGGACCTGCGCGGTCGGGCACGAGCCAGGTGTAGGTGTGGCGGCCGCCCTGGGGGACGGCGTCGTCGAGGGTGTCCTTGCCGGTCGTGTTGTCTGCGTAGGGCGCTCCCTCCGAGGCCTTTTGGTAGAAGACGCCGTGGGGGTGGACGCTGGCGCTGATGGAGCAGCGGTTGAGGAAGACCACCTTGATCGTGTCGCCGACCTCGGCGCGGATCACCGGGCCGGTGAAGCCGAGGTAGGCGTCGGCCGGGGGACGCGACTGCGCCGTCGAGAACGTCGAATCGGTGTAGCCGCGGTAGAGGCACTTCACGTAGGTGGAGCCGATGCGGGACTTGTCCTGCTTGGTCCAGGTGTCCGCGACGTCGTCGAAGCGCTTGCCGGTCACACCGTTGCGGCCGTTGGGGGCGTAGTTCCACTCCACCTGCTCGGCGGCGATGTAGTAGGTCCGCGTCACGCCCGTCGGGTGGAACGCCTGCCCGGCGACCTGGCCCCAGTAGGCGTCGTCGCCGGCGGCGTCCGGGGCGGCGGCCTTGGCGCCTGCCGCTGTCCCGGCGGGTGCGGCGGATCCGCTGGCCGCGTGCAGGTGGGCCGACCCGTGCGGGTTTGCGACAGCGTTGGCCGCCGCGCCGCCGGACAATGGCGCCTGCGTCCAGGTCACCCCCAGCGCCAGCGCCAGGACGGGTGCGGCGACGGCGCCCGCCGTCAACAGGGCGCGGTGTCGTGCCCCTCCTGCGACCTCACTGCGCCGGTGGCGTCGGTGTCGCCGCGCGAGGGTCGCGATCCCCAGGATCGCGACGAGGACGACGGCGGTGGCGAAGACAAGAACCATGAGCCCCTCCAGACAACGCCATGGCAATGTGCTGCCCGGACCACGGTATTCAGCGAGCGCTCAGGAAGGATCCACCGCTCGCCGTATGCCTTGTCCCCCAACGGTTGTGCTTCGTCTGACCGGTGGCTGAGTTCAGCGGTCGCGCAGCTCCGGCTGGGCGGTGCTGCGGAGGCGGCGGTAGGCGGTCAGGACGTCGTCCGGGATGGTGACGTGCCCGATGAAGTTGGCGCCGCGCGGACCGTACCCGTGCTCGTCGTCGTTCAGCCGGCGGATCTCGCCCAGGGCCAGTGAGGTGAAGCGGTCCAGCGTCCAGGCCGCGCCTGACTTGTCGGGTTCAGCGCCAAAAGCGCTGTCAGTCATGGCGTTCCCGCCCACGCCACCAGGAGTCACCACTGGGATGAATGGTGCGTAGCTGACGATCTTGATGGGGTCCGCGGCCTCGCGCTGCTGGTGGTCGAAGGCCGCGTGGGTGCGGCGCTGCATCGTGGGGTCCTGGATCAGCAGGACGCTGGACACCGGTGGCGACCAGGACCGCAGCTCCATCAGCGAGAGCTCGGCGTTCTCCCCGCAGTTCGTGGACTCCGTCTCGGTGACCACGGCGTCGGCTGGCACGTCGAGGTGGCGCTGCAAGAGGTCGGCGAAGACCGCTGCCTCGGGCCTTCCTGCCGTCCGGACATTCGAGTAGGCCGGGTGCTGACGTACCGCTGCCTCGAGGTAGCTGGTGGAGTGCCCGATCCCGCCGGTTACGAGGAGGCGGTCGACGAGGCCGTCGTGGAACGCTCGGGCAGCCCCATCGAGGCAGGCGAGGACCGCGCTGCCGCAGAGGACCAGGACGTCGAACCTCCGCCCCACGCGGTCCGGGTCGAGTGACTCCACGTCACGGCGGGCCAGGAAGTGTCCGATGCACTCCAGGTCGTCGCCGAGGTGGGGTCCGTCGTTCTGCTTCTCCGGGCAGGCCGGGTCCATGGTGATGCCTGTCAGCTCTGGGGGTCGTGGCCCCAGTTCATCAACGAGTAGCGCCAAGGGGTCTCGCTGATGTCGCCGTCGGGACGCTGGGCGAGGTGCCGCTTCACGTATCCGGCGGCCTTCTCCATGTGGGCGTAGTCGGACTCGGTGAGATCGTCCTTGTTCTTGCGCTTGATCTCGATGATCCGCCGGCCCGAGGCGTGGCCGGTGCTCTCACCGCCTCCGTCCTTCTGCCCGACCGACCTGGACCCGTCCGTGCCCAGCCACTTCTCGAGGTCTGAAGGCGACATGTTGATGGCCTCGTCGAAGTTCTTGCGCACCTGCTGCTGCTCGTCCTGGCTCATCTCCTCACCCTAGGTCGGCGAAGAGGAACGGGCTCGCCGAGCGGGGTGGACGCCTGAGTGACGGCGGAGATGCGATCGTGGCGCATGCGCACAAGCCGGTCGCCGCAGGACCTGGTCGGCCGATCGGGCCCCTTCGAGGATGTGCCGCAGCGGGTCAAGGTCCTCGTCGTGACCGGATGGCTGGTCGTCGTGGGACTCACCTACCTGGCCGCGTGGCGGTGGGGCGGTGGCTAGGTCTGGTCAGGGGATCGATATCGCCGGTCGTTCGCGCTCACCTGAGGTTGCCGTCCGCGCCCCTTGCAACCCGATCGCGAGTTGGGAGGAGGAGTTGAGCCTGCCGATCTGGACCGGATGATCCTCTGACCTGTGATTTCGTGGTGGTGCCCTCGGGCAGATTCGAACTGCCGACACCCGCTTTAGGAGAGCGGTGCTCTATCCCCTGAGCTACGAGGGCGGGGCCTGACCGGCGACTCCCGCGCAGAACGCAGAGAGCCGCTGGCCGTGCGCGAGAAGACTAACCGACGATCGGACGACCGGGGCGCAGCGCCCCGGGCCTTGACCGCGACCCTCGCGCCCTGGCCGCGAGGGTCGCGGGCGACAAGCCGCAAAGCGGCAACGGCGCCGCAGACTGACAAGCGGTGACCGCCTACAGCTGACCGACCCCTGCACGGATGGCGAGGCTCGCGGCGCCGCGGGTCCACAGGTCCTCCTGACCCGCGTCCACCTCGATGCGCACCTCCGACGAGATGCCCGAGAACCCGTGCACCGCAAGCGACTCACGCACCGCGGGCTCCATGAGCCCGAAGGCGGCAGCGCTCTCCCCCGCGATGATGACCAGCTCCGGGTCGACGAGGTTGCACAGCCCAGCAAGACCCCGCCCCAGCGCGTCACCGGCTTGGCGGAACGCCTCACGAGCACGGGTCGACGACGCAGAAGCGCCACGCTCCGAGGCCGCGGACATTGCCTCGGCAACAGAAGCGCAGCCGCTGAGTTCGCAGATGGCCGCGTCGCCGGCCAGTGCCTCCAGGCAGCCTCTGGCCCCACAGGTGCAGACCCGCCCCTGTGGGTCGAGCGGCAGGTGACCCAGCTCGCCGGCGATGCCACGCTCGCCGGTGTGGAGCCGGTCGCCGAGGACCAGGCCGCACCCGATACCGATCCCGAGGGTGACCACGGCCAGGGTGCTGGCGCCGCGCCCCCGACCGAACCAGTGCTCCGCCAGGGCCAGGGTGTTGGCGTCGTTCTGGACGACGACCGGCAGGTCGAGCAGGTCGGCCAAGGGCTCCCGGACGGGGACGTCGCGCCAGCCGAGGATCGCGGACAGCCGGCAGCTCCCCGACTCGGGGTCGACGTGCCCGCTCAGCCCGACGCCGACGCCGAGCACGTCCTGACGGGCAGACCCGAACGTGGCCAGCAGCTCGTCGACCACCGCGCCGATGGTGGCCAGAGCCGTCGCCGGTTCGGCCGAAGCCAGTGGCGCCGCGTGACGGGCCAGCACGGTGCCACTGAGGTCGGTGAGCACTGCGCTGACGGTCGACGGCCCCAGCTTGACCCCGATCGCCACGTGCCGGCCGGGGTTCACCGAAAGCGCCTGCACCGGACGACCCCTGCCGGCCATGCTCCGGCCGGCAGGGGGAGGACTGGACTCGCGAAGGTAGTCGTCGTCGATCAGCGGCCGCAACGACCTGGTGACCGTGGACGCGTCCAGTCCTGTCCACCCCGCCAGCTGCCCTCTGGTCACCGGCCCGAACCTCAGGGCCAGCGAGAACAGCTCGGCCCGGCGCGGCTCGGCGAGCCCGGCCGCGCGACCAGTCGCGCGGCCGGCCCCACGTCCACTCGCTGTCCTCATCCGAGCCGGAGCTCCATCCAGTTGAGGTTGATGGCGCCGACGTCGCTGGCGCCCCGCCCGATGGTCACCAGGTTGAGGCCCGCCTGCAGCCGCAGCTTGGTGCTCTGGTTGTCCCACTGGTCCCAGCTCGTCGTCGACGGGAAGGTCACCTTCTGCGGTCCGTCCACCACGGTGCGGTCGGCGCGCTCGCTCGAGACGGTCATGGTGCTCGAGGAGGCCAGGCCGTTCGCATAGCGCCAGCGCACGGAGTACGTGCCGGCGCGCGGCGCCTCGACGGCGAAGGTGACCAGGGCATCGCCCGGCTCTCCGCCGGCCTCGAGCTTGTCGGCGAAGCCGGACCCGTCGTACCCCGCGTGGTTGTTGTTGAAGTTCGCGCCGCCGCCCCAGGTGGCCCACGCGGCGTGGAAGCGCGTCACTCCGCGCTGCGGGGTGATGTGGAAGAGGGCGCTCGCGTGCGGTGCCAGGCTCGCCCGCGCCTCGGTGCGCAGGCCGAGGTCACGCCGGGCCCAGACGTCCCGGACCTTCGCCGAGCCGGCGATGCCGAGGTCGCGGCTGAAGTGCAGGGACTTCTCGACGGTTTCGCTGTCGCCCCGGTTGAAGAGGGCGACCACCCACGACCCGTCGGGCAGCTGGCCGGCCCACCGCTCGGTGTCGCGTGACGTCGGGTTCTGCGAGTAGGGCGTGCCGTTGTAGTAGTACGGCTTGCCCACCAGGCCCTGCTCGTGCAGGCGCAGCACCTCGGGCTGCGTGAAGACCCAGCCGCTGGAGCCGATGTCGGAGTAGAGGTCGGCGATCGCGATGGGCGACCCGGCGATCGTCATCAGGGTGACCGCGGTCTTGCGCTCCTCGTCCGAGGCGAAGGTGTGCGCCCGGAGGAAGTCGCCGTCGAGGATCAGCTGCCCGCGACCGTTGCGGTGCGACCAGCCGGTGAACCCGCAGAACGGGTTGAACCAGTTGGGCCAGGCGTTCTGCCAGTCCTGGCGTCCGCCGCTCAGCCGCTCCCAGCCGCCCTTGTCGGCGTCGGCGTTGATGCGCACCATGTCGCCGTTGGCGAGCTCCGCCGCCGCGTTGTCGAACAGGTGCGGCATGACCAGCGACACCTCCATCGAGTCGCCCGCCGCCTCGTTGATCCAGTGCAGCGCCTTGACGTAGTTGTCGCGGCCGTGTGCCGCGTTGACCCGCCCGATGTTGGCGTCCATGCCGTCCTCGTACCAGGACAGGAAGTCGATGCGCAGGAACGGGACGCCGATCTTCTTTAAGTAGTCGACGTAGCCCTGGACGTACTCGCGCGCGCCCGGCTTGGTGACGTCCACCCAGTACAGGCTGTTGCCGCCGATGTCACGCGCGAAGAAGTCGTTCTCGGCGACGATGTCGGCGATCTTGACGTCGGGTCGACCGACGACGGTCTTGGTGGGGTCCTCCACGGCGGCCCGGTGCACCCAGAGCGGGTTGTAGTAGACGCCGAGCGTCATCTTGCGCTGGGCGAGGTAGGCGGCCCAGTAGTCCCAGTCGTGGGTCCACGCGTCGTTGTAGCTCGTGATGTAGCCGTGCTCCGTGGTGCGCGAGGAGCCCTCGATCCACCCGTCGGTGCAGGCCATGTCGTAGCCGCTGGGCGCGAAGTCGCTGGCCAGCCAGTCGATGTTGGCCTTCCACTCGTCCTCGGGGATGGGCGCGTTGTGGGGGAAGGACCAGCCGTAGATGTTCCAGTACAGCGGGCCGGCGCCCTTGCGGGTCCACGGGCTGTTGCGGCTCGCCCGGGTCAGGGGAGCGGCCGGGAGCGACCCGCGGGCCGTCGTGGCGCCTGTGGTGGAGGGCGCGGTGTCGCGGGTTGCGGCGTAGGCCGGGTCGGCCAGCTCGAGGGCGGTGGCCAGGGAGATGAGTCCGCTGGAGGCCAGCAGGGCGCGTCGGGTGATCGCCATTGATCGTGCTCCTTGGGGTGCGAGGTCGGGGGACTGTCCGAGAGGGGCCGCGACGTCGCCGGGTTGGCGATATATGCGGCTTTTGCGTCACCTCGACCATCCTCCTCTGAATTAGATGCGTCAAGCACTAAATTGCAGGTCGGACGGGACCAACGGCCCTGACCTGCACCGTCCGGCAGCCACATCATGGAGTCGGGCCGGTGGGCGCGGCGCTCCCTGCGCGTCGTCGCTCACCGGCTCCTCTGACCCCGCTCCGCGCGTTGCGACCCCCTTTTCGATCGTCGGGTTGAGCGCAAGGGCCCGGGGACGCGACGGACAGGAGGGCGTCATGGACGCAGGCAGTGGCACCACCGGTCGGGGCATCGTCGTGGCCTTCGACGGGTCACCCGGGTCCGAGGTCGCGCTCGACTGGGCGGCCGCCGCCGCGCGGCGCCAGGCCAAGCCGCTGACCGTCGTCTTCTGCGTCGACATGGCGGCGGTGCCGCTCGACCCGGTCTACTCACCCGACGACCTGCCCCGCGAGATCCGTGAGGGCGCCCAGGCGACGCTCGACCGCGGCGTCGAGCGGGCCAAGAACTTCGCCAAGCCGCCGGACGTCGACGGCGTCGTCGTCGTCGGCACGACCGCGGCCGAGGTGGTGCTCGCGTCCAAGGATGCCGAGCTCGTCGTCATCGGCTCCCGCGGTAGAGGTCGCCTGGCCGCCGGGCTTCTCGGCTCCGTGTCGTATGCCGTTGCGGCGCACGCCTTCAGCCCCGTCGTGGTCGTCCGCGGCGAGACCGTCGTCCACCCCGACACCGGCCACCCGGTGGTCGTCGGCGTCGACGACAGCGACGCCTCGCACCGGGCCGTGGCGCGCGCCGCCGAGATGGCTGCAGCCGCCGGTGCGCCGCTGCGCATCGTCCACGTCAGGCGGCTGCGCTCGCCGGAGGGGTGGGCCTACGTCGAGGACCACGCCGCCGGCACCGAGCACTCGCACGCCGTCCGCGAGCGGGCGCAGACCGTCCTCACCCGGGCGCGCGACCGCGTCCTCGCCACGCACCCCGAGGTCGAGGTCGAGACCGAGGTCCTCTTCGGCGAACCGGGGCACGTGCTCGCGCCGTACGGTGCCCGCGCAGGGCTGCTCGTGGTGGGCAGCCGCGGCCGCGGCGGCTTCGCCGGCCTCATGCTGGGCTCGGTCAGCCACACCGTGATCCACGAAGCCGGCTGCCCCGTCATGGTCGTGCGCTGAGCGAAGGCGCCGGACCAGAGGCGCCGGACCAGAGGCGCCGAGCCAAGCGCTCACGTCGCTGCCGACCACGTGCGTTCACACCGGTGCCGACCACCGACGATGACATCCGTGTAACTCATGCACTTGGCGGAGACGTGCTCATCCGAATGGGCTGAACCAGCCGTCTGAGGCGCGGAGCACCCGTCGGGCGGCCTTAGCGTGGTGAACGCAGGAGCAGTGACCCCCATATCTGCTCACTCCCGGAGGACGTCCCCCAATGCGAAAGTCTCTCGCGCTCATCACCGCTGCCCTGGCCCCGCTCGGTCTCGCCTCGGCGATCGCCACGGCGGTGCCGCAGGCCGCGGCCGGCGCCACCGCGACCTACAAGCTCACGACGATGAAGCTGCCCAACGGCACGTCGGTCCCGTTGCGCTGGAACGGTTGCCAGAGGGCCGTCACGTGGAAGGCGAACCTCGCCGCCGTGCCGCTGGCGCAGCGCACCGCGGTCCTCTCCGAGACCAAGACCGCCGTGGCCCGCATCGCCAGCTACACCGGGTTCACCTTCTCCTACAAGGGATACACGACCGAGGTGCCGACGCCGGGCTCGATGACCAAGCAGTCGGCCGAGCTGGTCGTGGCCTACACGAGCCCCACGAGGACGAGGTACGACCTCTCCGGCTCGATCCTCGGCCAGGGCGGCCTCTACGGCGCCTGGGTCTCCCGCACCTCGGGCGGACGGACGACCTACACGACCGCTGCGCTGCGCGGGTTCGTCGTCATCGACACCCCGCAGATGCTGGCGCAGACCTCCGCCGGCTTCGGCGCGGGCGCCCGCCGCACCAACCTGCTGCTGCACGAGCTCGGCCACGCGTTCGGCCTGCAGCACGTGTCGACGACGACCCAGCAGATGTACCCCACGCTCACCAGCCGTTCGCCCAGCGGCCTCGCCTCCGGCGACCGCTACGGCCTCTACAAGTCGGGCCGGGCCGCGGGCTGCATCAACACCGCCTACATGCCGCTGGCGGACCTCAGCTGACGCACCGGGGCACCCCCTCCCGGGCGCGACCGGCTCACCCGGCGGGCTAACGTTCGCCGGGTGAGCCCTGCCCGCCACCACGCCGTGCACGACCCCGCCGTCCAGCGCCGCACCATCGCCACCCTCGTCGGGTCGCAGGTGCTCGGCGGCGTCGGCGTCGCCAGCGGCGTGGCCGTCGGGTCGCTGCTCGCCGAGGACGTCAGCGGCTCCGCCGACCTCGCGGGCCTCGGCGGCACGTTCCAGGTGCTCGGCGGCGCGCTCATCGCGGTACCGATGGCCCGGCTCATGGCCCGTCGTGGCCGCCGCCCGGGGCTCGGGCTCGGCTACCTGCTCGGCATCGTCGGGGCCGTGGTGCTCATCACCGCGGGGGTCGTGCGCAACTTCCCGCTCCTGCTGCTCGGCAGCGTGCTGTTCGGCGGCGCCACCACGTCCAACAGCCAGGCGCGGTACGCCGCGGCCGACCTCGCCGAGGACCGCCACCGCGGGCGCGACCTCAGCGTCGTGGTCTGGGCGACCACCATCGGCGCCGTCCTCGGGCCCAACCTCGTCGGGCTCGCCGGCACCGTCGCCGACGCCCTGCACCTGCCGGCGCTGACCGGGGCGTTCGTCTTCTCCCTCGCCGGGTTCGTGCTCGCGGCCGTGCTCATCACGCTGCGCCTGCGCCCCGACCCGCTTTTGCTGTCCCGCGAACGCGCCCGCGCCGCCGCGGCTGACGCCGGCTCGGACGACGAGGTCGAGGCGCCGCACGGCTCGGTGGTGCGCGGGTTCCGCGTCGTCCGCCAGCGCCCGGCTGCCCTGCTCGGGCTGGTCGCCGTCGCGCTCGGCCACATGACGATGGTCAGCGTCATGGTCATGACCCCGCTGCACATGCACCACGGTGGCTCGACCCTGCGCCTGATCGGCCTCGTCATCAGCATCCACATCCTCGGCATGTACGCCCTCTCCCCGCTCGTCGGGACCGCGGTCGACCGGTTCGGCGGCCGTCCCGTGGCGATGGTGGGCTCCGTCGTGCTCGTGGTGGCCACCCTGCTCGCGGCCCAGGCGCCGACCGGGTGGTCGCCCGGCCTCGCCATCGGGCTGTTCCTCCTCGGCGCCGGCTGGTCGTGCACCCTCGTCAGCGGCTCCACCCTCATCGCCGGCGCCGTGCCGGTCGCCGACCGCGCCGGCGCCCAGGGCGCGTCCGACCTGGTGATGGGGCTGGCCGCCGGCGGCGGAGGTGCCCTCGCGGGGCTGGTGGTGGGCACGGCGGGGTACTCCGTGCTGGGCCTCGGCGCAGCGGTGGTGGCGGCCACGATCGGGCTCACCGCGGCGTTCCTGCGCGATGCCGGTCCCGGCCCGCGAGACGGCGGTGCGCACGCCGGCCACACGCCGCCGACACTGGACCCGGTCGACAGCCACGTTCGTTAGCCTGCACAGGTGAACCAGCCGACCGACGAGACCCCCACCGCCCCGGCTGCCGACAGCGACCCCCGTGGTGAGCGCGTCGCCGCCGCGGTGAAGACCTGGCAGCGCCACCTGGTCGACCTCGGCGGTCGCAACACCCTGCTCTGGTACCGCGACCTGCCCAGCGGCACCCTCGACCTCACCACCGCACACCCCGGCGGCCTCGCCATGCTCCTCGCCGGCCGCCCGACCCGCCTCTCCGACCTGGTCCGCGAGCCCGCGGCCCTCGACGAGGCGCGGCGCCGCGCCCGCACCATCCGCTCCAAGACCCTCGAGCTGTCCGAGGAGCGCGGCATCGCGGCCGGGTTCATCGCGATCGGTATGGCGACGTGGACCGTCCGTGGCGCCTCCCGGCCCCCGGCCGCCCCCGTCCTGCTGCGCTCCTGCGTGCTCAGGCCCACCGGTGCCGCCCGCGAGGACTTCGACCTCGACCTCGGCAACGACGTCGAGCTCAACCCTGTGCTCGAGCACTACCTGCGGTCCGAGCAGGGCCTCGAGTTCGACAGCGAGGCCCTCGAGGACCTGGCCACCACGGGCGCCAACTTCGACCCCTACCCGGTCTACGAGCAGCTGACCAAGCTGTGCTCCGCCGTCCCGGACTTCCACGTCACCCCGCGGCTGGTCGTGGGCACCTTCTCCTACGCCAAGCTGCCCATGGTTGCGGACCTCGCGGCGCAGGGCAGCGCGCTCGCCGACCACGACGTCGTCGCCGCGCTCGCCGGCGACCCGGGGGCCCTGCGCGCGGTGCGCACCCAGGTGCCCGAGTCGCCCGCGGACGCCGACCCGTCGCACGAGCTGCTCATCCTCGACGCCGACTCCACCCAGCAGGCCGCCATCGACGCCGTCCGCTCGGGCGCCCACCTCGTCATCAAGGGCCCGCCCGGCACCGGCAAGTCGCAGACCATCGCCAACCTCGTCGCCAGCCTCGCCGGTGAGGGCAAGCGGGTGCTCTTCGTCGCCGAGAAGCGCGCCGCCATCGACGCCGTGCTCAGCCGACTCGAGGGTGTCGGCCTGGGTGACCTGGTCCTCGACGCCTACGACGGGGCCAGCAACAAGCGACGCCTGGCCCAGCAGTTCGGCGCAGCGCTGGAGCGGGGCACCGCCACCCGGGAGCCCGACACCACCGAGATCGAGCGCACCCTCGTCGAGCGCCGTGCCACCCTCGTCGACCACGCCGCCGCGCTCCACGAGGTCCGCCAGCCGTGGGGCGTCTCCGCGCACCAGGCGCAGGAGGCCATCGCCACCCTCAGCGACACCGCGCACCCGCCCACGTCCCGGGTGCGGCTGCGTGGTGAGCAGCTCGCCGGGCTCGACCGGCGCCGGGTGCAGGAGCTGGGGCGCGAGCTCACCGAGGCCGCCTCGCTCGGCGCCTGGTCGACCGGCGCCGACACCGACCCGTGGTTCGGTGCACGCATCGCCACCTCCGAGGAGGCCCTCCGTGCCCGCGACATCACGAGCCGGCTCAGCCAGGGCGAGCTGCAGGACGTCGAGCAGACCATGGTCGAGGTCTTCTCCGAGGTGAGCCTCCCGCAGGCCGAGCGCGTCAGCGACTGGGGTGCGGTCCTGGAGTCGGTGGGCCGTGTCCGCGACACCCTCGAGGTGTTCCGCCCCGAGGTCTTCGACATCCCGCTGGGCGACCTCGTCGCCGCCACCGGGTCCAAGGCCTACCGCGAGGCCAACGGCGTCGCGCTCGGTGCCTACGCCCGTTGGCGCCTTCGCCGCCAGGCCCGTTCGCTGCTGCGCCCGGGCCCCCCGCCGGCCGACCTGCACGCAGCCCTGCTCGACGCCCAGCAGCAGCGCACCTCCTGGCAGGCGATGGCCGGCGCCGGTGGGCGCCCCGAGATCCCGGTGGACCTCGACCGTGCCCGCACGGCATACCGCGCTGTCGCCGACGACCTCACCTGGCTCGGTGAGCGGCTGGCCACCACGCCCGCCGGGGGCGACCTCATGGGAGCGCCGCTGCCCGAGCTCAGGATGCGCATGGCCGAGCTCGACGCCCGGCCCGACCGGCTCACCGTGGTGCCGCGGGTCCTCGGCGTCCTTGACGACCTTCGCGCCTCCGGGCTCGGTGCCCTCGTCGACGACCTGGCCCGCCGCGGCGTCGAGCCCGACGACGTCGCCGCCGAGATGGACTTCGTCTGGTGGACCTCGCTGTCCGAGGACCTCGTCGTGCGCGACCCCCGCTACGGCGCCCACGACGGTGCACAGCTGCAGCGGGTGGCCCGCGAGTACGTCGCCGCCGACCACGCCCACCTGCAGGCCAGCGCCGAGCGCGTCCGCGCCGGTGCCGGTCGACGGCTGCGCGAGGTGCTCGCCGACCACCCCGAGCAGGAGGCGCTTGTGCGCGCCGAGGCGGGCAAGTCCCGTCGGCACCGCCCGCTGCGCGACCTGCTGCCCCGGGCGGGGGAGACCCTCACGGCTGCCAAGCCGGCCTGGGCGATGTCGCCGCTGGTCGTGGCGTCGGTGCTGCCGCCGGGACGCTGGTTCGACGTCGTGATCTTCGACGAGGCGTCCCAGATCCCGCCTGCCCAGGCCGTGTCTGCCATCTCGCGCGCCCACCAGGTCGTGGTCGCCGGCGACGAGCGTCAGCTGCCGCCCACGAGCTTCTTCACCTCCGCGGTCGACGAGGAGCTCGCCACCGACAACGACACCCTCACCGAGGGGTTCGAGTCGGTCCTCGACGTGCTCACCGCCGCGCTGCCGACGCGCCGCCTGTCCTGGCACTACCGCTCGCTCGACGAGCGGCTCATCGCGTTCGCCAACCGGGAGATGTACGACGGCTCCCTGGTCACCTTCCCCGGCAGGGGCACCGACCCGGTCGTCCGGCTCGAGCCCGTCGACGGCTCCGGGGTCGTCCAGCCGGGCGAGGAGGCCATCGAGTCGACGGAGGCCGAGGTGAGCCGGGTCGTCGAGCTGGTGCTGGAGCACGCGCGCACCCGGCCGCAGGAGTCGCTCGGCGTCATCGCCCTCGGCATCAAGCACGCCACCCGCCTCGACGACGCACTCCGCCGGGCGCTGCTCGAGGCCGACGGCGTCGGCGACTTCTTCGACGAGGACCGCCCCGAGCGCTTCTTCGTCAAGAACCTCGAACGCGTGCAGGGCGACGAGCGCGACGCCATCATCCTGTCCGTCGGCTACGGCAAGACGCCGCACGGCCGGGTGCTGCACCGGTTCGGCCCGCTCAACCTCGAGGGCGGTGAGCGGCGGCTCAACGTCGCCATCACCCGCGCCCGTCGGCGGATGACGGTTGTCTCGTCGCTGCTCGCCTCCGACCTCGACCCGACCCGGCTCAAGGCCCGGGGAGCGGTCATGCTGCGGGACTACCTCGCGTACGCCGCTGACGGCTCGCTCCCCGGCGCCCACACCGACGCTGGGTCCGTCGCTGACCCGGCAGAGACCGGTGAGGCCATGGCGCCCGCGGAGGTCGCGGACGCCCCCGCGGAGCTCATCGACGCGCCCGACGAGGACCGCACGGCACCGGTCCCCGAGACCGTCGCAGCGGAGGCGCTGCCGGTGGTGACCGGGGGACCGGTCCGCGCCGAGTTCGCCCGGCGACTGCGCCAGTCCGGCCTCGTGGTGCACGAGGCGTTCGGCGGGGCGGGCCACCCCATCGACCTCGCGGTCGAGGACCCGGAGCGTCCCGGTCAGGTGCTGGTCGCCGTGGAGACCGACGGCCTGGAGTACGCAGCGATGCACAGCACCCGTGACCGTGACCGGCTGCGGGGTGAGCAGCTCGAGCGCCTCGGGTGGGAGCACCTGCGCGTCTGGACGACCGACCTGTTCCGCGACCCCGCGCGGGACGTGTCGCGGGTGCATGCCGCGGTGCAGCGGGCTGCGGCGCGCCGCGCCGTCGAGGAGGCCGCTCGACCCCGGCGAGCCACGGCTGCCGCGACCCGACTCGAGCTCCAGCCGCCGGTCGTGGTCGAGCAGCAGCCCGCTCCGCCAGAGGCGCCGGAGGAGGCCCAGCTCACCTTCGACGGCCTCGAGGCTGAACCCGACGAGTTCACCCCGGCACCCGACGCCGGCGCCCGCAAGCGCCGGGTCCGCGGACGCCGGGCGACCTCCAAGCCCGAGCAGACCAAGGACGACACCGACGCCGGCTGGGGCGAGCGCGAGGACCTCTCGGCCCACGACCGGTGGCTGTTCGAGCAACGGCCCCCGCACTGGGGCAGGGACTGACGTCCTACGCAGGTGCCGCTGGACGCCGAAGGCGCCGAGACCCGTCGGGGTCCCGGCGCCTTCGGCTTTGCTGGGTGGCTCAGACCGGCCGGTTCAGGGCGTCGCGGATCTCGCGCAGCAGGACGACGCTCTCGTCCGGTGCCTCGTCGACCTCCGGCGCCCGGGTGAACCGTGCCTTGGCCGCCTCGTACGGCTTGACCACGAAGAAGTAGACGACGAAGGCCATGAGCAGGAACGCGAACAGCGCGGTGAGGAACGGGCCTACCGACAGGAGGCCGCCCGGCTTGAAGTCGTCGAAGTTCTTGGCACCCCCGGCCTTGCCCACCAGCTCGATGATGATCTTGGTGAACGTGGTGACCACTGCGGCGAACGCAGAGCCGATGATGAAGGCGACGGCAAGCTCGACGAGGTTGCCCCGCATGATGAAGTCCTTGAAACCCTTCATGGAAATCCCGGCCCTTTCCTGGAATGAGGTTGACCAGACTCACGGTAGCGGCGCAGGCCGCCGGCGCGAACGTCCCGAGCGCCGGGCCTTCTGGCGGGGGTGCGTCAGCGAGGGCGCAGGACGAGGGACAGCTGGGGCCGTCCGAGGGCGTCCTGCTGGGCGGCGGCGAGGCCGAGGATGGTGGGCTGGTCGACCGCCACGACGACGCCGGCGTCCTTGAGGTCGTAGCCGCTGGAGGAGCCCGGGCCCTGCAGCACCGAGCCGAAGTCGGTCGTCACCACTGGGTCGACGCTGAGGACGGGTGCGCTGTGGGCGACGATGCCGGTCGGCCCCACGAGGTCGACCCGGTCGCCGGGACGCACCATGGACACGGCCCGGACGTCGGGGATGGTCACGTGGAAGGCGACCAGGTCGATCGGCTGACCGGCGAGCACGCTCTCGGGCCGGACCCGGCGCGTGGTGACGGCCTCGCCGGCGCTGAGCGCTGCCGTGACCGGCTTGCCCACGACCTGGGCGAGCTGGTGAGCGGCGTCGTGGGGGACCAGGTCGGCAGGGAACAGCACGGTGCGGACCGCCTCGGGGGTGGCGACCTCGCCGACGGCCAGCGGGCGGGCCGCCACGACGACGGCCACCAGCCGGCTCCGCTCGGGGGAGCGAGCCACCGCGACCAGTCCCAGCACCGCAGCGCCCGCGCACAGGGCGGCCAGACCGCGTCGCAGGACCCGTCGACGCCAGGCCCGGCGCCGACCCGGGCCCTGCAGCCACCGCCAGGCTGCTGACAGCTCCACCCCGCTGGCCGGCCTGGGGCTCACGGCCGCGGGCCGGGTGTCGGCGAGGAGCCCATGGCTCAGGCCGGCAGCTCGAAGGGAAGGGTGATGCCGTCGAGAGCCCGGCGACAGGCGCACGTCGCGCTGTCGTCGGCTTCCGCCTCCGGCATCGCGCCCAGAGCCGACCGGAGGACGGACTTCAGGGCGTCGACGTTGCGGGCGAAGACGGCCAGCACCTCCTCGTGGGTGACCGCCTCACCGCCGTGCACGCCGGCGTCGTGGTCGGTGACGAGGGCGACGGTGGTGAAGCACATCGCGAGCTCACGGGCGATGGCCGCTTCCGGCATGGCGGTCATCCCGACGATCGACCAGCCCGCCTGCTGGTGCCAGAGCGACTCGGCCGTCGAGGAGAAGCGGGGACCGTTGATGACCACGAGGGTGCCCGAGTCGGCGACCTCGAGCCCGGCGTCGTGGACCGCCTTGGTGGCCACCTCTCGACCGCGGGGGCAGTAGGGGTCGGCGAACCCGACGTGGACGACCGAGCCCTCCGCGTCGTACACGGTGTGCTCGCGGCCCCAGGTGCGGTCGACGACCTGGTCGGGCACGACCACGGAACCGGGGCCGAGCTCGGGCCGCAGCGAACCGACCGCGCAGGGGGCGAGGACCTGCCGGACTCCGACCGAGCGCAGCGCCCAGAGGTTGGCGCGGTAGTTGACCTTGTGCGGCGGGAAGCGGTGGCCCTGGCCGTGGCGGGCGATGAAGGCGACCCGGCGGCCGTCGACCTCACCGATGACGACGTCGTCGCTGGGGTCACCGAACGGGGTGGTCACCCGCACCCGCTCGGCGTGGTCGAAGAACTCGTAGAAGCCCGAGCCGCCGATGAGGCCGAGGTCTGCGCGCGGATGCCCTGAGGTCATGCGGCCAGCCTACGCAGCGAGCGCGCTGCGGGCCGGGCGGTGAGGGGCGCTGTGGACAACAGGTGGGAGCGACGTCCCCTGTGGACGAGCGGGGCCCGGCCGGGCAGGTGAGGTCAGGCGAGTGAGACCAGGTAGGCGCGGGGCCGGGCGCCTGCGGGGTCAGGCGGCCGAACCGGCCGAGGAGCTCGAGGAGGAGCCGGAGCCCGACGAGGAGGTGGACTTCGACGCCGTACCGGTCCCCGAGGTGGACCCGGAGGTCGAGCTGCTGTCGGACGAGGAGGAGGACGACGACGAACCGCCCTCGCTCTTGGCGGCGGAGACCGAGGCGGAGGAACCGTTGCGCGAGTCGGTGCGGTAGAAGCCGCCGCCCTTGAACACGACGCCGACCGCGCTGAACACCTTGCGCAGGCGTCCGTCGCACTCGGGGCAGACGGTGAGCGAGTCGTCGGTGAACGACTGGACCGCGTCAAAGCGGTGCTGGCACTCGGTGCAGGCGTAGGAGTACGTCGGCACGGTTCCTCCAAGGGTCTGGCGGCCGGGTCTGGCCGGGACGGACGGTGGGCGGTGGGGTGCGGTCACGACCACGGTCGAGGACTGGCACTCCCACCTCTCGACTGCCAACTATAAGGCCGGGAGCGCCCTACTTCTTCCCGTCGCCGGCCCGCCCGTGCCTGCGGCCGGCCACCGCAGCGAGCGCCCGCTCCACAGCGGTGCCCGAGACCCGCTCGGCCCCGGCGGGGCCGCGGTCCGCCACAGCGGCGGGTCCGCGCACGGGTCCCCGGTCCGGCCTGGGCTCGCGGCTGCGTACCGGGGTGGCCCAGCCGGCGAGCCGGCCGGCCTGGCTCACCTCGCGCACCCGCTTCTCAGCCTTGGCCCGGACGCCGGCGGTCGCGACGATGAGCAGCTGGTCGCCGCGCCGGACCGCGGTGTTGACCTCGGGGACGAATCCGTGGCCGTCGCGGACCACGAGGGTGACGTTGGCTCCCTGCGGGAGGCGCAGCTCGAAGATCTCGACGCCGTGGAGCCTGGACGCCGGCCCGACGGTGACCTGCATGAGCTCGGCGTCGAGCTCCTCCAGCGGCGTGGCCTCCACGGCGAGGTCGAGCGTGCGGTAGTCCTCGACGATCCCCAGGCGCTGGGCCACCCACGGCAGGGTCGGCCCCTGCACGACGGTGAAGATGACGACGAGGACGAAGACCAGCTCGAAGATCCAGTCGACGTTGCGGGCCCCGACGGTGAGGGGCACGGTCGCGAGCACGACGGGTACGGCGCCGCGCAGCCCGGCCCACGACAGGAACACCTGGTCGCGCCAGCCGAGGCGGAAAGGGGCCACCGACGCCAGGACCGACAGGGGCCGTGCGATGAGCAGCAGCACCAGGCCGATCACGGTCGCGGGCAGCACCTGGTCGAGCATCTTGCTGGGCGAGGCGAGCAGGCCGAGCAGGACGAAGAGCCCGATCTGGGCCACCCAGCCCAGGGCCGTCGACAGCCCCTGCACGGCCGGGCGGTGGGGCAGGTGGAGGTTGCCCAGGACGAGGGCGGCGAGGTAGCAGGCGATGAAGCCGCTGGTGTGGACCGTGGCCGCCGCGGCGTAGGCGAGGACCGTGAGGGCGACGACCCCGATGCTGAACAGGCCCGAGGAACCGGTGGCGGCCCTCCGCATGAACTGCGCACCGAGCCAGCCGACGGCCAGCCCGATCGCGGCGCCGACACCGAGCTCGACGACCGCCTTGAGTGCCAGCGTGAGCCAGCCCTCGGCCTCTGCCGGGTCGGCGCTGCGTGCCGCGAGGGCGGTCACGAGGATGACGACGGGGGCGTCGTTGAACCCCGACTCCGCCTCGAGCATGCCGGTGATGCGCCGGGGCAGCGGCACGCGACGCAGCACCGAGAACACCGCCGCGGCGTCGGTGGAGGACAGGATGGCGCCCACGAGCAGCGCGGTGTTCCAGTCGAGGTGCAGCACGAACCGCGCCGACAGCGCCACGACCAGCACCGACACGATGACGCCGACCGTCGACAGCACCGCGGCCGGGGCGACCGAGCGCCGGATCCCCTCCCACTTCGTGCTCAGGCCGCCCTCGGCGAGGATGAGGATCAGCGCGGCGTACCCGAGCACCTGGGTGAGCTCGTTGGAGTCGAACTCGATCCCGAACGGACCGGACTCGCCGATGGCCAGCCCGATGCCGAGGTAGATGAGCAGCGAGGGGAGCCCCGACTTCACCGACAGCCGCACGGCCGCGACCGCGACGAGCAGGACGAGGGAGCCCACCAGCAGCGCCGGGGTGAGGTCGTGCAGCGTGAAGGACGCGGACGAGCCGGCGTCCGAGGTGAGGGCGGACGCGACCGTGACGGGCGGTTCGGTGAAGCCTGTGCCCACGGCCCGTCACGTCCTTTCCCCGTCAGTGGTGCGGATAGTCTCGCAGGGTGTCTCGCGTCATCCTTGCCCGCCGCATCGCCATCGCGGTGGCGGCCCTGCTCGTCGTCGTCCTCGGAATCGTCGCGGTCCTGGCGGTGACCTGGGTCCGGCGTCCGTTCCCCGTCACCGAGGGCGAGCTGACCGTGCCGGGTCTGCAGGGCAAGGTCCAGGTCATCCGCGGCGACCACGGGATCCCGCAGATCTACGCCGACACCGCCGACGACCTGTTCCGCGCCGAGGGTTTCGTCCACGCCCAGGACCGCTTCTTCGAGATGGACCTGCGCCGCCACATCACCTCCGGCCGGCTCTCCGAGCTCGTCGGCAAGGGCGGCCTGGAGACCGACCGGGTGATCCGCACCCTCGGCTGGCGGCGCGTGGCCGAGGCCGAGCTGCCGACGCTCAAGCCCGAGACGCGGCGCTACCTGCAGGCCTACGCCGACGGCGTCAATGCCTACATCCACCAGCAGGGCACGCCGTCGAAGATGTCGCTTGAGTACGTCGTGCTCGCCCAGAAGGTGCCCGACTACCGCGTCGAGGACTGGACGCCGGCCGACTCCCTCGCATGGCTCAAGGCCATGGCGTGGGACCTGCGCGGCGACTACTCCGCCGAGCTGATGCGCGCGCGCCTGGCCGGCTCGATGCCGCTCAGCCAGATCAACGAGCTGTTCCCCGCCTACCCGTACACGGCCAACAAGCCGATCCTCTCCGGCGACGAGTGGTCGCCCACCACGGGCGCGCCCACGACCGCGACCGGTACGACGCCCACTGACGCCGGCTCGGCGATCCCCTTCTCCTCGGCGCCGGCCAAGGCCGCTTCCACCAAGGCCTCCGGCACCGACCCCGCCGTCGCCGCCGAGACGGGACCGGGGGCGCAGCGCGCGTATGCCGCCGTGTCCAAGGCGCTCGCCAGCGTCCCGGTCACGATGGGGCGGGGCGACGGCATCGGCTCCAACTCGTGGGTGGTCTCCGGCTCGCGCACGAGCACCGGGAAGCCGTTGCTGGCCAACGACCCCCACCTCGGCGTGAGCATCCCCGGCATCTGGTACCAGGTGGGCCTGCACTGCCGCACCGTCGGCAGCAGCTGCCCCTTCGACACCGCGGGCTACTCCTTCGCCGGGCTGCCGGGCATCGTCATCGGGCACAACCAGTCGATCGCCTGGGGGTTCACCAACCTCGGCCCCGACGTGAGCGACTTCTTCCTCGAGCAGGTGCGGGGGAGCACCTACCTGCGCGACGGCAAGCAGGTGCCGCTGACCATGCGCACCGAGACCATCAAGATCGGTGGCGGTGGGGAGGAGACCATCACGGTGCGGTCGACGGCCCACGGGCCGATCCTGTCCGACGCGATCGACGGCGTCGCGAAGGCGGGCGAGGGACCGCCCGTCAACGGCAAGACCAGCCCCGGCGACTACGAGGTCGCCCTGCAGTGGACCGGGATCCAGGTCGGGCAGACGGCCGACGCGATCTTCGGCCTCAACAAGGCCACCAACTTCGCCGAGTTCCGCGCCGCCGCCAAGGACTTCGCGGTCCCCGCGCAGAACCTGCTCTACGCCGACACGGCAGGCAACATCGGCTACCAGGCCCCCGGAGTCATCCCGGTCCGCAGCCGCTACATGCAGAACGCCCCCGGTTACTGGATCCGCCCCGGCTGGGTCTCCTCGTGGGACTGGAAGGGCTACGTGCCCTTCGCCCAGATGCCGTACGCGTACAACCCGCCGAAGGGCTTCATCGTCGCCGCCAACCAGGCGGTCACCGAGAGCAGCACGCCCTTCCTCACCACGGAGTGGGACTACGGCTTCCGCAGCCAGCGCATCCGCGACCTGCTGGAGAAGGACCCGAAGGTCACGCCCGCGGCCATGTCGCAGATCCAGGGCGACACCCGAAGCCAGTTCGCGCCCACCCTGGTCAAGGCCCTGCTCAAGGTCGACCTCGGCAACGACGACTTCACCGAGCAGGCGCAGGACCTGTTGCGGCACTGGGACTTCACCACCCCGGCGGGCAAGAGCCCCGCGGGTGCTGCTGCCGCCTACTACAACGCCGTGTGGTCGAGCCTGCTCGACCTGACGTTCGACGACGAGCTGCCCAAGGACCTGCGCGCCAACGGCGGCGACCAGTGGATGGAGGCGATGAGCCAGCTCCTGGCCAAGCCGCGCTCGGCATGGTGGGACGACAAGCGCACCGCCGGCGTCACCGAGGGGCAGTCCGAGATCCTGCGCAAGGCCCTCGTCGACGCCCGCCTCGACCTGACCCGCGAGCTCGGCAAGGACCCCTCGGACTGGGAGTGGGGCCAGCTGCACACCCTCACGCTGACCCACCAGGTGCTCGGTGGCGACGACGTCCCCGGCATCGTGCGCCAGCTGTTCAACCGCGGGCCCATCGAGATGCCAGGTGGCTCGGCCATCGTCGACGCCAACGGCTGGGACGCCAGCAAGGGGCTCGACGACGCGAGCCGGTCGCAGGCGTTCAAGGTGAACTGGGCGCCCTCGATGCGGATGGTCGTCGACCTCTCGAACTTCGACAGGTCGCGCTGGGTCAACCAGACCGGCAACAGCGGCCACGCGTTCGCCGACCACTACAACGACCAGTCCAAGGCATGGGCCAAGAACGAGCTGTTCGACTGGCCCTACAGCGCGGGCGCCGTCAAGGACGCGGGCGGCGACGAGCTCACGCTCGTGCCGGGCGGGTCCTCCAGCTAGGAAGGCGCCGGAGCCCCGTGGCCGCGGTGATGACGGCGTCCACGGGGAGGTCGTGCTCCTCGTGGGGCAGGGCCTCGCGGGCGACCTCCCACGGGTGCACGACCGCCACACGCACGCCGTCGGTGCGGGCGAGCGCCCGGTCGTAGCAGCCCTTCCCCTGGCCGATGCGCGTCCCGGCCTCGTCGACGGCGTGCGCAGGGACGAAGACCACCGCAGCGCGCCCGACCGCGTCCCTGCCCAGCGGCACGTCGGAGCCGGCCTCGCGCCAGTCGAGGTCCCAGTCGGGGAGCGTCACCGGGAGCAGCACCCGTACGCCGCGTCCCTGCAGCGCCGCGACCAGCGCCACCGTCGGGGGCTCGGTGGGTGTCGACTCGTACGCCGCCACCCAGCCGCCGCGTCCCACCCCCGCCTCGTGGGCCACCTCCAGGGCGAGCAGCGCGATGGACTCGGCGTCGGCAGCCCGGTCGCGGGCAGGCACCCGCTCGCGCCGCAGCGTACGAAGCCGTCTACGCAGCTCCGCCTTGTCACCGGTGATGGGCGGGAACGGCTCCGGGGGCGGGGTCGGGACGGACACGGGTCCATGGTGCAGCGCAGCGAACCCGAGCCGCGAGCGGGGTGTCGCGAATAGGGTGGGTCCATGAGCAGCGAGAACGCCCGACCCGTCACCAAGGCCGTGATCCCCGCCGCCGGCCTCGGGACCCGCTTCCTGCCCGCCACCAAGGCCACTCCGAAGGAGATGCTGCCGGTGGTCGACAAGCCGGCGATCCAGTACGTCGTCGAGGAGGCCGTGCGCGCCGGGCTCGAGGACGTGCTCATCATCACCGGCCGCAACAAGGCGGCCCTGGAGGACCACTTCGACCACCAGTGGGAGCTCGAGCAGGCGCTGGAGGCCAAGGGCGACCAGTTCCGGCTGGAGCGGGTGCGCGAGTCCGCCGCGATGAAGGTGCACTTCGTGCGCCAGGGCCAGCCCAAGGGACTCGGCCACGCGGTCCACGTCGCCAAGGAGCACGTCGGCGACAACCCGTTCGCCGTCCTGCTCGGCGACGACCTCATCGACGCCCGCGACCACCTCCTCGAGGAGATGCTCAAGGTGCGCGAGGAGAAGGGCGGCAGCGTCATCGCCCTGATGGAGGTGCCGCGCGAGTCGGCCCACCTCTACGGCTGCGCCGCCGTCGACCAGCGGGAGGGCGACGTCGTGCGCATCACCGGCCTCGTCGAGAAGCCCGACCCCGCCGACGCCCCCAGCAACCTCGCCGTCATCGGCCGCTACGTGCTCGACCCGTCCGTCTTCGGCGTCCTGGAGAACACCCCGCCCGGCCGTGGCGGCGAGATCCAGCTGACCGACGCCCTGCAGACCCTCGCCGCCTCCACCGAGCCGGGCGGCGGCGTGCACGGCGTCGTCTTCGGGGGCCGCCGCTACGACACAGGCGACCGCCTCGACTACCTGAAGGCCGTGGTCCGCCTCGGCCTCGACCATGCCGAGCTGGGCTCCGACTTCGGCGAGTGGCTTGACGAGTTCGCCGCCGACCGCGCCGAGCGTGCCGACGGGCCCGGCGCCGCCGACCGCGAGGCGGCGGGAGCTCCGTCGAAGTGATCTCGGTCGAGCAGCACCTCGACCGGATCCTCGGCACCGTCAGGGTCATCCGGCCCTTCGAGCAGGGCGTCCTGGACGCCCAGGGCTGCGTCCTCGCCGAGGACGTCACGGCCCGCGGCTCCCTGCCCGGCTTCACCAACTCGGCGATGGACGGGTACGCCGTGCACGCCCAGGACGTCGTGGGTGCCACCGAGGACGGCCCCGTCGTCCTGCCGGTGGTCAACGACATCGCCGCCGGCAACACCAACGCCCTGTCACTGGCCCAGGGCCAGACGATGCGCATCATGACCGGAGCCCCGATGCCCCGGGGTGCCGACGCCGTCGTCCCGGTCGAGGTCACCGACGGCGGGGTGGTCCGGGTGCAGGTCCGGGTGCCCTCCGTGGTCGGCCAGCACGTCCGCGAGGTGGGGGAGGACGTCGAGCAGGGCGTCACCATCCTGCGTCGCGGCACGCTGCTCGGCCCCGGCCAGATCGCGCTGCTCGCCGCCGCGGGCGTCGCCCGGGTGAAGGTGGTCCCGCGTCCGCGCGTGGTCGTGCTCTCCACCGGCGACGAACTCGTCGACGTGGGCACCACGCCGGGGTTCGGCCAGATCGTCGACTCCAACTCGCTCATGCTCACCGCAGCCGTCACCTCGGTGGGGGCCACGCCGTACCGCGTGGGCGGGGTGCCCGACGACGCCCGGGCGCTGCTGGACACCCTCGAGGGCCAGCTCGTGCGGGCCGACGCCATCATCACGACCGGCGGCGTCTCGATGGGCGCGTTCGACACGGTCAAGGAGGTGCTGTCGCGGGTCGGGACGGTGCAGTTCGACAAGGTCGCGATGCGCCCGGGGATGCCGCAGGGGTTCGGCGTGCTCGGTGACGACCAGGTCCCGGTCTTCACCCTGCCCGGCAACCCGGTGAGCGCGCTGGTGTCGTTCCACGTGTTCGTCGCACCGGCGCTGCGGGCCATGGCGGGGCGGCCGGAGCCCGCCTTCCCGCCCGGCTACGTGCCGGCCGTCGCGGGGGAGGCGTTCAGCTCGGTGCCCGGGAAGATGGAGTTCCTGCGGGTCGTCCTGGACGACGACCGCGCGCGCCTCGCCGGTGGGCAGGGCTCGCACATGCTCGGGGCCCTCGCGGCGGCCGACGCGCTCGCCGTCATCCCACCGGAGGTGACGCAGGTCGAGGTCGGTGACGCCCTCGAGTGCCTGCCGCTGCTCGGGAGGGAGGGCCAGTGAGCGACGAGACGACAAAGGCGACCCAGAGGTCCGGGCTGACCCACGTGCGGGCGGACGGCTCGGCCCACATGGTCGACGTCTCGGCCAAGGACGTCACGGCCCGCCAGGCCAGTGCCGCCGGTCGGGTCCTGTTGTCCTCCAACGCAGTTGCAGCCCTGCGCGAGGGCAACGTCCCCAAGGGTGACGCCCTCGCGGTGGCCCGCATCGCCGGCATCCAGGCGGTCAAGCGCACCCCCGAGCTGATCCCGCTCGCCCACCCGATCGCCGTGCACGGCGTGGCCGTCGACCTCGAGGTGGTCGACGACGGCGTCGAGGTCGTGGCGACCGTCCGGACCGCCGACCGCACCGGGATCGAGATGGAGGCCCTCACTGCGGTCGCCGTGGCCGCCCTCGCGCTCATCGACATGGTCAAGGCCGTCGACAAGCACGCCCGCATCACCGACGTCCGGGTCACCGCGAAGTCCGGCGGCCGATCCGGCGACTGGGCGGAGCAGCCGTGAGCCCCCGAGCGGTCGTCGTCACCTGCTCGACCCGGGCAGCCACCGGCGTGTACCCCGACCGCGGCGGTCCACTGGTCGTGGAGGCACTGCGGGGGTGGGGGTTCGAGGTCGAGGACGCGACCGTGGTCCCCGACGGCCCGGCCGTCGCGGAGGCGATGGAGGCGGCGCTCGCGTCCGAGCCCGACCTGCTCGTCACCACCGGCGGCACCGGCCTCTCGCCCACCGACGGCACGCCGGAGGCGACCCGGGCCGTGCTCGACCGTGAGGTCAGCGGAATCGCCGAGGCCATCCGGTCGGCCGGCGTCGCCGCCGGGGTGCCCACGGCGATGCTGTCCCGAGGGCTCGCGGGCACCGCGGGCCCGACCCTCGTCGTCAACCTCCCCGGCTCGACCGGGGGCGTGCGCGATGGCCTCGCGGTCCTCGAGCCCGTCGTGCAGCACGCGCTGTCGCAGATCAGGGGCGGCGACCACTGATGGTCGTGTGGCCGGTTGAGCTCCACGGCACGACCCCTCATGGGGACGAGGTGGTCCTCGACGCGCTGCGCCGCAGCGACCGGCACGAGTGGACGCGGGTGCGCTCGCTCAACCGCGACTGGCTGGGTCCGTGGGAGGCCACCGCCCCCGAGCAGGACCCCCGGCCGGTGTCGTTCGCCGGCCTCGTCCGGCACTACCGCAGCGAGGCCCGGGCCGGCCGGATGCTGCCCTTCACGATCCGCACCGACGGAAGGCTGGTCGGGCAGGTCGTGCTCTTCGGCATCTCGTGGGGATCGCTGCTGTCCGCGGCGGCCGGCTACTGGGTCGACCAGGAGGTGGCAGGGCGAGGCGTCGTGCCGACGGCCCTGGCGCTGGCCGGTGACCACGCGTTCGGTGCGCTCGGGCTGCACCGCCTCGAGGTCAACATCCGCCCCGAGAACGCCAACAGCCTCGCCGTGGTGCGCAAGCTGGCCTTCCGCGACGAGGGCGTGCGGGCTGCATACCTGCACATCGACGGGCAGTGGCGCGACCACCGGACGTTCGCGCTGACCACCGAGGACCTCGGCGGGCACACCCTCGCTGAGCGTCTGCACAGCAACCACACCAGTCACATTGGCGACACACCGCCGCACGTCCCCGAGGGGCCGAGCCGGGCCACCTAACGTCGTGTCCGTGCAGCCCAGCAGTCTCGTCTTCCTCGTCATCATCGCCGTCTGGGCTGCCTATTTCGTGCAGTACTGGGTGCGTCGCCGCGAACACCTCGCCACCGCCCGGTCCGTCGACCAGTTCTCCGAGTCGATGCGCGTCCTCGAGCGTCGCACCGCCCTGCCCGTCGCCGACCTCTCGGTGCCCTCACCCCGCTCGTACGCCATGAGCCCGGCCCGAGCCGTCCGCGCGCAGGTGCTCGTCAAGCGCGCCGAGACCACGACCTTCACGATGACCGCCACCCCCGGCGCGACCACCCGCCCGGCCCCCTCCGCCGGCCTCGAGGCCGTCGAGGGACGTCGCGACGAGGCCTGGGGCTGGGAGGAGCCGGCGCCCGCACCGGGCAAGGCCGGTCGCGACACCGGCCACGAGCTCGCCCCCGCCGCAGTCCGTCCAGCCCGCAAGGTCCGCGGCCTGACGCTGCTCGCCTCGCTCGCCGCGGTGCTGCTCGCCGTGCCGCTGGCGGCGTTCGGGGCGCTGCCCTGGGTCGCCGTCCTGGTGCCGGTCGCTGCCGTCGTCGGCTCCGTGGCCTGGGTTCGCCAGGCCGTGGCTGCCGAGCAGGCCGCGCGCCGCGCCAGCCGTCCCACCGCCGAGCGCCCGGTCGCGCAGCGTCCGGCGCCCCGTGCCGCGGCCGTGCGCACCGCGCCCCGTCGCCCGGTCGAGCGCGAGCAGGCGACCCGCCCCGCCGCGTCCACCGGCGCCTCGACCCCGCTCGAGTCCCAGCCCGACGACGCGGTGACGGAGGCCCCGGCCCAGCCGGCTGCCTCCGCGCTCTACGACTTCCAGGAGGTCGAGCGCGGACTGGCCGCCCCGGCCGCTGCTCCCGCTGCGCCGCAGCCGACGCCGACGCCGGCTGCGGCCGTCGAGCCCGCTGCCGAGCTGGTCGTCCCCGCCCGGCCCCTGGTCGACGAGGACGACATCCCGCTCACCTGGGACCCGGTCCCCGTGCCCCGCCCGACCTACACGATGAAGTCGCGCGCCACCCGTCCCGCCCCGACCGCCGCCGACCTGGTGGGCGACGCGGACACCGAGTACGCAGCGTACGAGCAGGAGCCTGCCCGCCGCGTCGCCGGCGCCTGACGCCCGCACCGCCGCTGCGCGCGGACGACCCCGCCGCGGTGACGGGCTAGCGCCCGCCCCACACGGCCCGGGCGCCCGCGTCGCCGGCCAGGGCGACGATGACGGCCGTGCCGACGGCGCTGCCCACGACCAGTACCGCCACCGTGGTCCGCACGGCCCGGCTGGTGCCACGCCGCAGCAGCAGCCACTGCGCGAGGGTGGTGACGGCGAGCGCCGCCGCCCAGGGCAGCACCATCGAGCCGAGCGACCGGTGGTGGTTGATGAACGCCGGGTTGCCCAGGTGGGCGGCGAGGTCGTTGCCTGCGCGCGTCGTCACGGGCACGGCCACCAGTCCCACCACGGCGCCCAGGGGCACCAGGAAGGTGAGCTTGCGCTGCGCCGCCGGCCACACGCTGACCGCCACGGCGGCGAGCGCGGTGAGGGGCAGCAGCACCACGACGAGGTGGACCAGCAGGGCGTGGGCGGGCAGGCCGTTGATCTGCACGAGACCTCCTCAGTACCCGCCGCGGGTGCCGCCGGTGAGCATCGAACCGTCTGGACCCACTGCATACCAGACCTTGCCCACGCCCTGCCCGGCCACGTCGCCGGGCTTGGTGTCCTTGGCGAAGAGGTAGAGCGGGCGGCCGTCGAGGGTGACCTGCTTGGTGCCGTCGGGGAGGGTGATGGTGCCGACGGTCCCCTTGACGCCGTCGACCTTCGGGGCGGCCGAGGTGGTCGTCACCGGTGGCCACAACGCGGCGCACTGGCCGGTGCAGCTGCTGGTGCCGGAGCCGGGCTTGTCCTTGGTGAAGACGTAGGTCGTCATCTTCGAGCCGTTGACGACGATCTCGCCCAGGCTGCTCTTCGCCACGCCGAGGTCGGCTGCCGAGGAGGACGAGCTGGAAGACGAGGTCGAGCCGGGCGACGAGCTCGAGGAGCCGGCGGATGACGAGCTCGAGCTGGCAGAGGCCGAACCACCCGACGAGCCACAGCCTGCCAGCGCCGCGACCGCGAGGAGGGCCGCCGCTGTCGTGGCGGCCCGGGGGAGGAAGGTGTCCATGGCGCTTGGACGAGATGGCCCCGCCGGGAGTTCACCGGGCTCTCGTTCGGCGGTCGAGGTCAGGGCGCCGGTGAACGTCTGGGCGGGCTGTGTCGTCCTTTACCCCGACGGCCCCGGGCGGGGAGGATCAGGAGTCGGCACCGGTCGGCGGAGGTGGCGAGGTGGAGGCAGCGCAGCGGCAGGCGGCCCTGCAGGGCCTGCACGACCGCCATGCCCCGGAGCTGTGGCGGTTCGCCGTGCGACTGACCCGTGACCCGCAGCTGGCCGAGGACATCGTGCAGGAGTCGCTGCTGCGCGCGTGGCGCGACCCCGAGCTCGGCGGCCGCAGCGACGCCCAGGCGAGGGCGTGGCTGTTCACGGTGGTGCGCAACCTGGTCGTCGACCGGTGGCGCAGCGCGGCCAGCCGCCACGAGGTGGCCGGCCTCGACTGGGTTGACCCGGTGACGGGCGACCGGACCGGTGAGGTGCTGGACCGCTGGCTCATCGCCGACGCCCTGGGCTCGCTGTCCGCGGACCACCGCCGCGTGGTGGCCGCCGCCTACTACGAGGGGAGGACCGTGGCGGAGATCGCGGCCGAGCTGAGGATCCCGGAGGGGACCGTGAAGTCCCGCCTCCACTACGGCCTGCGCAGCCTGCGGCTCGCCCTGCAGGAGAAGGGGGTGACGCGCGCATGAGCCACGCCGACGTGTACGCGGACTGGGACGCTGCCTACGTGCTGGGTGCCCTCACGGGTGCCGAGCGGGCGGAGTACGAGGACCACCTCGCGGGGTGCGGCCGGTGCCGCGGCGCGGTGGCCGAGCTCGCCGGCATGCCCGGGCTGCTCGGTCAGCTCAGCCCGGCTGAGGCGATGGCGGTGGACTCCGGCTCCCGCGCGCCCCTGCCCGGTGAGGTCGACGACCTCGACGTGCCGCCGCCCTCCTCGCTGATGCCCGTGCTGCCGCTGCCGCTGACCCCCTCTCGCCCCCGCACCTGGCTGGCTCCCATGGCGGCCGCTGCGGCTGCGCTGCTCATCGGGGGCGCGGGCGGGTATGCCGTGTCGGAGGCGCGGGGCAGCTCACCGGCCGACCGTCCCCAGGCCACGGCGGCCGCGGGCAGCAGGTTGGCGTTCGCGCCCGTGCAGGCCTCGCCGATGACGGCCGTCGTGGACGTCGTGCCGACTGCGCTGGGGACCGAGCTGCGGGTCGAGTGCCAGTACGCCCAGCTCGGGGCGACCGCCGGTGCGGTTGCGTCCGGGAGCGTCACGGGTACGGGCTCGGCCACGGGTCCCGGGCAGGACTATGGCGACGACGCCGGGGTGCACTACGCGATCTGGGTCGTCGGCCGGGACGGCAGCAACGCGCAGGTGAAGGACTGGACCGCCCGCTCGGGCCGGGTCATGCACCCCTCCGGTGTCACGAAGCTGCCGGTCGACCGGATCGCTGCGGTCGAGATCCGCCAGGTCGACACCGGCGACACCGTGATGCGCGCCCTCCTCGGCTGACTGGCGACCACTGGAAGGCGCGCCGGGGACCGTTTTCCGTGGGGGGTGCTGCTGGTGTTATCGTTTCGTCCGCATCAAGGGGCTGTGGCGCAGTTGGTAGCGCGTCTCGTTCGCAATGAGAAGGTCAGGGGTTCGAATCCCCTCAGCTCCACCCCGAGAGAACCCCGTCTGACCAGCAGGAATGCTGATCATCAGGCGGGGTTCTTGCGTTGTCATTCCGCCACCCACTCGGTTCGTGTGCCCCCGGCGTGCCCCTGGTCGTTCAGGCGAGCCAGTCCGGCCCGGTCAGCGGGCGTTCCGAGGTGGTGCAGGTAGAGGTTGGTCGTGGCGATCGACTGGTGCCCCATCCACGCCTGGACGGTGCCCGGGTCGACGCCGCGGGCCAGCCACAAGCAGGCAGCGGTATGCCGCAGGTCGTGGATGCGGCGACCTTCAGCAAGCGTCGACCAACCGAGCGACCGTTTGAACGCGGAGGCGTGCAACCGGTGACCCGAGGACGTCACGAACAGTGGAGCGTCGGCCTCCCTGCCCGCCGCCATCGCGACCACGAGCGGGAGGACCCGATCCGCGACCGGCACCCGACGCGACCGACCGGACTTCGTGGTCTTGATGGCGACGCCCTCCGGCTCGGCCCGCTGGACCACCAACGTGGGCATCGGCACCTCGACGAAGTCCCGGACCCGAACGGCCCGCAGCTCCGACCACCGCAGCCCTGTCCACCCCGCGACGAGCAGGAGGTCACCGAGGCGTTGGTCGATCGCCGCTGCCTTGAGGTGGATGCGTTCGAGGTCCTCCTCGCCGAAGGGGAACATCTCTGTCCTGGGACCGCTGGCCTTCGGCACCCGAGTCCGAAGCACCGGGTTGAGCACGATCAGTCGCTCCCGCACGGCCCACGCGAAGAAGGACGACAACGATGCCCGGAAACGGCGCACCGATGACTCCGCCAGACCGTCGCTCGTGAGCGTGATGAGCGCTCGGGTGACCTCGCGATCGGTGACCGCGTTGATCGAGAGGGCGGCCAGCGATTGGGGCACAAGCCGCAGGAGCGCGGCGTCGGCCGTGTAGGTCTTGGCCGACACCGAGTGAGTGCGCTCCTCGAGCCAGACCCGGAGCAGGGATCTCACGGTGGCGCGTCCCGCGCGCGGGTCGACGCCGCCAGCGAGGGCCGCCCGTTCGCGCATCAGCCACGCCTGGGCGTCCCGCTTGGTGTCGAAGGTCCGGCCCGCGACGTAATCACGACCCACCTTCAGCACTGCTCGGAACCTCCCCGATGGCTCCTTGCGGATCCTCACGACGCAGTCCGTTCGATCCACGCCGTGACGTCCGCCAGCTGGTAGCGAGGGATGGACGGTGAGAGCCACGCCACGCGTGGCCCCATCCCTTGCTGGCGCCACCGGCACAACGTCGAGGCGTTCACATGGAGCAGGTCTGCGACCTCGGCTGTGGTCAGCAGACGCGGAACGGGCGTGGAGTCACCAGCCAGGGCAATGACATTCGGCATTTCCACGCCTCCATTACCGTCCCCATCTCGCCCTCGGGTCGAGGGCTTGTCGCTCGAGGTGCGACAGCATCAACGCTGCACGCCCGAATCGGCGCAGTCCACCGATTGCAAGGGGCGAAGGAGGGTTTTGACCAGACCTTTACGTTTCGGGCAGGTCTTTGGAGCTGCGAAACGGGTGGAAGGCGAACCAGGACAGCCGCGCGGCTCGCGGCAGATGAGGACGTTTGGGATCAGTCCGTGTTCATCGCGATGGGCGGGGAGTCCATAGCCAGCGGTGGGGTCGGTCGAAGGACCCGCACACAACCTCAGGGGCCCAGCCACGGGCAGTCGTCGATCGGGTTACGCGGTGCCGGGTAGTGGATCGGGAAACGGGGACGAGGTAGGCATCGTGCTCAGGGGTAACCGAGCCGGCTTGGCCAACTTCTACGCTGGGCCCTTCCGCTGGCCGACGCTCAGGAGGTCAGCGGCGGCGGGCGCCAGTCGGGTGCCGACCGGCCACACCGCTCGAAGCCGCCGTCGCAGGTCGACACCACGAACGGCCACCTGCACGAGCCGACCGGTCGAGACGTCGTCGCGGACGGCGAGGTCGCTCAGCACCGCTGGCCCGGCGCCAGCGGCGACGGCGGAGCGCACGGCTGTGCTGGTCGAGAACTCCAGGAGTGGGGTGGCTAGGGGTGCATGCCCGGCCAGCGCCCGCTCCAGGAAGGTCCTCGTGCCCGACGTCGGCTCCCGTTGCACCAGGCGCGTAGCCGCCAGGTCTGCCGCCTCGACCATCGAGCGACGTCGCGCCCACGGATGCCCCGGCGGCACGATCAGGACCAAACGGTCTCGCGCCACCACCTGCTCCTGGAGGCCCCTGGGCAGGTCAGGCCCCTCGATGAAACCGACATCGGCGGTCCCTGCAAGCACACTCGCCGCGACCTGCGCACTGTTCGTCGCGGTCAGGCTGACTGCCGTACCCGGGTGCGTGGCAGCCAGCTGGACCAACCATCCAGGCAGAAGGTGTTCGGCGACGGTAAGGCTGGCCGCGACCCGCATCCTCCGTGCCCGCTCCGACCGCAGCGAACCGATACCCGCCTCGAGGAACTCCGCTGCCGCCAGCACCCCCCGACCCCATTCGGCAAGGAGGGCACCCGCCGGGGTCAGCGTGGAGCCGCGCGTGCTGCGGCTGACCAGGGGGAACCCGACGAGGCGTTCCATCGTCTGCACCCGCGCGCTGACGGCCGGCTGGCTGAGCCCGTGCCTCTGCGCAGCTCGCCCGAGGCTGCCTGTCTCGGCAACGTTGAGCAGCAGTTGGAGCGAGTCGAGGTCAGGTACGCGTTTCAACACAATCACTGAGTCTATGGCCAGACATCAGCCCACCTGATGAGCCCATCGGAGCAAGACGCCTACCGGTGGACGGACGGAGCATCGACCGTGGCTGGTGACCCCAGGAGGTGTCCATGACCGCCATCCACGACCCGACCCACGAGCACGCCCACTCGCGCTGGCACCTGACACGCCGCAGCCGCTGCCGGCCCACCTGCCCGCCGACCCCACGACCTGGCAGCACCTCTCCGGTGCCCGGCCTGGCGGTCGTCGCGGCCGCCACAGCCATCTCCTTCGGGATCGCGCACGTGCTTCCGGCCGTCAACCCCTCGACGGCCGCGGTCGTGCTCGGCACGCTGGTGGTGAACGCCGGTCTGCACCGACCCGCGTTGCACGTCGGCACGCACATCGCCTCCCACCGCCTGCTCCGCCTCGCCGTCGTCCTGCTCGGTCTGCAGCTCGGGGTGCAGCAGCTACTGCACCTCGGCGTCGAGGGCGCCGCAGTCGTGGCCGTGACGGTCGCCGTCACGTTCGGCGGGACCCAGCTGCTCGGTCGAATACTGGGCGTCCCGCCGGCGCGGGCCCTCCTCATCGCAACGGGCTTCTCCATCTGCGGCGCATCGGCCGTGGCCGCGATGGAGGAAGTCGCTGGCGGAGACGAGGACGACACCGGGGTCGCGGTTGCGCTCGTCACCTTGTGCGGGAGCCTGGCCATCCTGCTCCTGCCGGCCGTGCGAGTCCCCCTCGGCCTAGACCCCGTCGCGTTCGGCAGCTGGGTCGGCGCTAGCGTCCACGACGTTGGCCAGACTGTCGCCACCGCGAGCAGAGTCCCCGGCGCCCTGACGTCTGCGGTCGTCGTAAAGCTCAGTCGAGTGATCCTGCTCGCGCCCCTGGTCACCGGCGTCGCCTTGATGCAGCGACGACGCACTGCGAGCTCCACCGCGGAGGGCGGCCTGCGGGCACCCACCAGGCGACGCCCGCCGCTACTGCCGCTCTTCGTGCTGGGCTTCCTCGGCGCGATCGGGCTGGCCAGTACCGGAGCCGTACCGGCATCGGTCCTGGTTCTGGCCAAGCTCGTTCAGGAGATTCTGCTCGCGGCTGCCTTGTTCGGACTGGGCACCGGAATCCAGCTCACGATGCTGCGACGCACCGGGGGCCGAGCCCTGGTGCTCGGCATGCTCTCATGGCTATTGGTCGGCACCGTCGCATTCGCTGGCGTGAGGCTCCTCGGAGCGTGAGTAGCCAGCTGCAGGCACTTTTTGGCGGCTACCCTCATGTGGAACTACCCGTTGAGCAGATGGGTAGGATCCCGCATCCTGCAAGCCCCGTCCGGTGAAGATCTGCTGCGGCCCAGGTCCGCAAATCCAGAAGGGGCCCTTCGGCCAAGGCCGATTCACCACCGGGCATCGCCACACAGGCGCTGGAACGTCCTCAATTCGGCATGAGAGGACGTTGCAGACGGATCTCCGGGGCATCGGTGAGAACTTTCTTCACTGGCTCAAGGCCGCGGCTCCGCCGCGGCGGCGTGGGACCCCGCGATGGGGCCCCGCGCTGCGGGCGGCGCTGGCGCGCCGTCCTCGCGCACCCCACCGCACCCCACGCCACACGCAGAAGAGCAGCGCCCCGGACCAGTACCAGGACGCTGCTCTCAGCTCAGGCGACCATCACCCTCTACTGCGCTGATGACGGCAGGGGCCGGCGCGTCCCTGGCTGCCGCAAGCCCCAGCCCTCACCGCCACCACAAGTCCAGTCCTCAGACCCGTTCGGCCGGCTTCCGTACCGGCATCGCAGCCGGACGCCTCCCAGCCAAACAGGCTTGAAGTCACTGCACAGACCCGCGCGGCCACCTCACGCTGTCGGCCGACAAGTCTCGCGAGGCGTGTGCCCCCCACGTGCCCCGGGCCTTGAAGAGGAGCCCGACCATGCAGTGATTCCGATGCCAGCCGGAGCACGCCCACAACAACCGCGAAGGCCAAGGATGCCTTCGCAATGAGAAGGTCAGGGGTTCGAATCCCCTCAGCTCCACCGCACGACGAAGGACCGGACGCGAGAGTGTGTCCGGTCCTTCTTCGTTTGGTGGACGTGTGCGGGTGGTTCGGGGGACGGCCACAGCGCAGCGGTAATGGCCTGCGTTCAGTCCAGGGACTTCCCGGAGACGTAGGCCACCGCCCGCTCGACGTCCTCGACCGTCCAGGTGGGTTCGGTCGGGGACGCGAGGTTGTGCCTGCCCTCGTCATTGAGGAACCGCAGCATCGGTTCCGACGGCTGCTCGCCCATCGTGTCGGGGGTGCCGTCGTCCACCCACCTCGCGTGACCCTCTGCGTCGATGACGTAGACGACGTCCTGGTGGTGCACGTCGTACGTCAGCGGGGCGCCGGTCCACCAGTCTGTCGGGGCAGGCGAGACGTCCTCTGCCGCCTTCTGCTGGTCGACGCCGAGGAACGCCCAGAGCCTGTCGAGCGCGCGGTGGTCGCCGGTGGCCAGGGTCCAGTCCTCCTCGGCGCCGAACAGCTTCTCGTACGCCGCCAGCCGAGGCACGGTGTCGCGCGCCGGGTCGACGGTCGCCTCGACGACCTCGACGTCACCGGACAGCCCGTGACGCCTGACGGCCCGTGCGACGTCACGGAGGTTGACGCTGGTCAGCGGGCAGACCTCCTGGCAGAGCGTGAGGAAGTCACCCAGCACCACGGTCTTGCCGCGCAGGGAGGCGAGGGTGAAGCGGTGGCCGTGCTGGTCGACCAGGGGCAGGTTCGCGATCGAGTCGGGCACCGGCTCGTCCACGACCGTGCCCGAGGGGGGAGCCGCGTCCGTGCTCGGCCGGGACGTGTCGGCGCTGGAGCAGCACGCGAGCAGCGGCACGGTGGCCGCCAGGGTCAGTGCCGCTGCGAGCCGCCGGCTGCGAGCCACGCGGCGTGCGGCGGTGCGGGCGGTGCCTCGCACCGCGGTCGTGCTCGTCGTCATGGGGGTGTGCCCCCTCCCGGTGTACGAGTGGTGTGGTCGCGGGCCAGCTGCGCCAGCCAGGCGTTGTATGCGGTCAGGACCGCGTCGTCGCGGTCTGCGGCCCGGTCCGCGCGGCGCGCCTCCCGGTCGCTGGCGCGAGACCACTGCACGAACAGTGCCGCCACGACGAGCAGGGTGGGGATCTCGCTGAACGCCCACGCGATGCCGCCGCCGAGCTGCTGGTCGGTCACCGGGGCCGTGCCCCAACGTGCCGGGCTGGTCGCGAACGTCCGCACGAGGAGGGTCGTGCTCGTCATGACGATCACACCGAAGAACGCATGGAACGGCATGGCCACGAACAGCTCCAGCATCCGCAGCACCGGGGTCGTTGCCCGCGGGCTGGGGTCGATGGCCATGATCGGCCAGAACAGCAGGAGGCCGACGGCCAGGAAGTGCCCCAGCATCAGGTCGTGGCCCCACCACGTCCGCATGGCCGCGTCGAACACCGGCGTGAAGTAGAGCCCGTAGAGGCTGCCGATGAACAGGGGCAGCGTCACCACGGGCCTCGCCGCCACGGACAGGACCCGACTGTGCAGGCAACGGACGACGCCGCGCCGGACCTGCGCCCCGGCGCCCTGGGCGGGCAGGGCCCGCAGGCACAACGTGACGGGTGCTCCCATGAGCAGCAAGAGCGGTGACAGCATGCTGAGCACCATGTGCTGCACCATGTGCACGCTGAAGAGCCGCATGGCATAACCGTTGACGGCGGTGGCCGTGACGGCGACGACCGTCAGGAGCCCGACGGTGAAGCTGAGCCACCGTCCGACGGGCCACGCGTGCCCGAGTCGTCGCAGGCGCGCTGCTCCCACGGAGTAGAGGAGCCAGGCGAGCAGGCACAGCAGCGGTATGACGGGGAGTGGTTGCGGGTGCCAGGCCAGGAGGCGGCCGAGCTCCGGCGGATGCATCGGCATCCACATCAGGGAGCCGCCCTGTCCCGCGGTCACGGTCGCTGCACGGCACTCGACGGCTGTGCCCGGGAGCCATCCTGTGCCGCGACACGTCGCGCGTTGAACAGGGCACGGTAGTCGAGCCAGCCCACGACGGCCCCCTCGGCGGTGACCACCGGCAACGCGTTGGTGTCGTCGCGGGACAGTGCGTCCGCGGCGGCTGCCAAGGTGTCGCTGTCACGGATGACGGTGGGGACCTCGGTCGCCAGCGAGGCCGCCGCGGCGTCGTGTCGGCCGTCTGCCAGGGCGTCCGAGACGCCACGGGCCGTGACCACGCCCAGGTAGTCGCCGTTCTGGGCCAGGACGGGGAGGACGCCGAACCGGCTGGCGGCCAGCGCCGTGGTGACGTCGACCAGTGCTGCGTCCTCCGACACCGGCTGCGGTACCGGGTCCATCACGTCGCGCACCTGCAGGCTGGGCTGGCTCGGGGCGATGGCCTCGGGACGGCCGAGCGCCACCCCGCGGCGCCGCAGCTTGAGGGTGTAGATGGTGTCGGGGGAGATGAGGTGGCTGACGCCCGTGGCCAGCACGATGGCGGCCATGAGAGGCAGGATGATGGTGTACTCGCCGGTCAGCTCGAACATGATGATCACGGCCGTGATCGGCGCGCGTGCCGCGCCGGCGAAGACCGCTCCCATGCCGATGAGGCCGTAGGCGCCGACCGGTCCGGCGATGCCCGGGGCGAGCACGTGGGCAGCCTCGCCGAACCCGGCGCCGAGCATGGCCCCGATGAACAGGCTGGGCGCGAAGACCCCGCCGGAACCGCCGATCCCGATGGTCAGGCTGGTGGCGACCATCTTCCCCAGCAGGAGGAGGAGCAGGAAGGCGACCGTGTACCTGCCGCCGACCGCGGCGCCCAGGACTGGGTAGCCGACGCCGTACATCTGCGGCAGCACCAGCAGGAGCAGTCCGAGGACGATCCCGCCGACCGCCGGACGCAGCCACTCAGGGCCACGCCAGACCCTGTCGCACAGGTCCTCGATGGCGTAGAGCACCTTGGTGAAGAGGACCCCGGCGCCCCCGGCGACCAGGCCCAGCAGGGCGAAGAGGAGGTACTCCGTGGGGTGCTTCACGGTGAAGGCCGGGAGCTGCAGGAAGGGAGTGTCGCCGAGCACGGCCCGGCCGATGACGCTGGCGGCGACCGAGGAGAGGACGACCATGCCGAACGCCTGGGCGGTGAAGTCCGCGAGGATCAGCTCCATCGCGAAGAAGACCCCGGCCAGCGGAGCGTTGAACGTGGCGGCGATCCCGGCGGCTGCCCCGCACGCCACCAGGACCCGCAGCCGGACCTCGGGCACGCGCAGGACGCGTCCGACGGTCGAACCCAGTGCGGACCCGATCTGCACGATCGGACCCTCGCGTCCCACCGAGCCGCCACCACCGATGCACAGGGCCGACGCCAGCGCCTTGACCCCGGCCACCTGGGGGGCGATCCGACCACCGCGGTGCGACACGGCGTACATCACCTCGGGCACGCCGTGGCCCCGTGCCTCGCGGGCGAAGAAGTGCACCAGGGGGCCGTACAGCAGGCCCGCGGCGACCGGCGCAGCGACCACGAACCACCGCCCCAGCCCGGGTAGCCCCGGGTGGGCGGCGCCAGCAGCGCCGGCGTAGTCCGCGTGCCCCGAGAACAGGAGCGTGAACGTGCGGATGAGCCACCGAAAGAGGACCGCGAAGCCTGCCGCCACGGCTCCGACGGCGAGTGACAGGGCGAGCAGGCCGGCACTGGACGTACGCAGCGCGGCACCGACGCGGCTCCCCGTCATCCCCGCGAGCCTGCGAGGAGCGCCGACCCTGGTCGCGGGCAGGGGCGAGGACGGCTCAGGACTCCAAGGCATGAATTGCATGATGCAATACTTGCCCGCTCCAACACAAACCGCGGCACCGTGGCCGCGGTCCCTGCGTGGGAGGGAGGTCGGCCTGCGTGCCCGACCCCGTCAGTCCGGCGCGGTGACCAGGGTGAGGCCGTCCCTGACCCGGGCGCTGATCTCGTCGAGGTCGTGGAGGCGCTCCACGGCGTCGGTCATGGCAGCTTCGTCGTGGCGCTCGCGTGCGCGGAGCAGGGATGCCCGCGCCTGCGAGACCTCGTTGGCCAAGGCGGACCTGAATGCGTTCATCGGGTGGGCTCCTCGAGTTCGGTTGGGGTGGGGGCGCAGCGGCGGAGCACGGCGCCCGCGCCGTACGGCACGTCAGTGAACAGCTCCGCCAGGAGTCGGGCAGGGTCCAGGTCGAGCAGGTGCGCGGGTGACTGAAGGTTCTGTGACAGCACGGCGGGTCGTGCTTCGAGCGCTGAGGCGGACAGCAGGAGCAGCAGCTCGTCCGGCCCCATCGCGACGAGCTCGCGACCCCCAGGGTCTGCTGGCGCAGTCCGGCAGCTCGAGGCGCCGACCAGGAGCGCAGGCGGTGCCGCCTGCCTGAGCACCATCGCTTCGCCCTCGGCGGTGCAGGCGACGGCGGTGAACCCGGCCTCACTGCCGTCGCCTGCCGGGGCGTCGGCCACGACGACCTCGATGAGGTCCGGTCGCCGTTCCACCCGGGCGACCCCAGCCCGCTGCTCGACGGCCCACACGGTCCAGTCGCCAGTGCCGGAGCTCGACCGCACGAGGGTCGGGCCGGCCACGTGGATCGTCATTGCCGCCCACCGTCGCCCAGTCGCAGGCCGCACCGGCGCAGCACATCTCGGTTGGAGGTCCGCGCTCCTCGCACCTCGAACTCCACCCCGGCGCGGGCACAGCTGCGCTTGGCCCACAGCAGGGCCGCAACAGCGCTCGAGGAAGGGCGGTCGAGGTCCGAGACGTCGACGACCACCCGGCCTGCGTGGGACAGCAGCACGTCGGCGACGGTCGAGCGCAGTCCCAGGAGGTCCTGGGTCAGTGAAGCCTCCCTCAGCGTGGTGGAGCGGGCGTACGTGGCGGACTCGTCGATCGCGGTCATGGCACCTCCTCGAGCATCACTCGAGAGTGGCCCAGCCATGTGACGGACGCCGGTGCCGCCACTTTGCGGTTGCATGACGAATGCCCTTCGCGCGCACGGGCACCCGACGTGCGGGAGGTCGCACTGGCAGAATGCGGGTGATGGCCACCACCCTGCTCGTGCTCGAGGACGACGAGGGGATTCGCAGCTCACTGTGCCTGGCCCTGGAGGCAGAGGGGTATCGGACGATCCCCTTCGGTCTGGCCGAGGACGCCCTGGCGGAGCTGCCGCGCTTGTCGGTGGACCTCATGCTCGTCGACCTCATGCTCGGCGAGATGGACGGGTTCAGCTTCGTGCGCGAGGTGCGGCAACGCAGCGACGTGCCCATCATCGTGGTCAGTGCCCGCGCCGACACCCACGACATCGTCGCCGCCCTGGAGTCGGGAGCCGACGACTACGTGACCAAGCCGTTCCAGGTCAAGGAGGTCTCCGCGCGGCTGCGTGCCCTCCGCCGGCGCCCGCCGGCCATGACGAGGTCGGCCGAGTCCGAGTCCGTCGTGCTCGACGGCACGGACGGACCACTGGTCCTGGAGTGGTCCGCCGGCATCGTGCGACGGGGGGAGGAGGAGATCCACCTGACCACCACCGAGTTCCGCCTGCTCTGCGAGCTGAACCAGCCCTCTGGGCGGGTGCTGAGCCGTCAGGTGCTGCTGGACCGGGTGTGGGAGCGCGACTACTTCGGCGACGAGCGGATCGTGGACGTCCACATCCGCAGGCTGCGGACCAAGATCGAACGTGAGCCCGGCAGTCCGCGGCTGCTGGTGACCGTCCGCGGCCTCGGGTACCGGTTCGACCGGCGTGCGTGATGGCGCGACAGCCCCTCGGACTGCGAACACGGATCACCCTCGTCTTCGCTGCCCTCGCCCTGGCGGTCTCCACCACCCTGGCGCTGGGCACCTACCTGACCGCACGCCACTACCTGCTGGTCCAGCGCGCGCACACCGCGGCACGACAGGCATTCGTCGACGCCTCCTTCGTCCGAGAAGGGCTGCTCACCTCGGGTGCCGAGGTCGACGACGTCCTCGCGTCGACCTCGCCACCCGCCGGAGCGGTGCTCGTGCTGCACCGTGGTGGACAGTGGTACTCCTCTTCCCTGGGCGTCGACCGAGACGTGGTCCCGGCGCAGCTGCGGGACGTGGTGGCGTCCGGGGCGGCCTCCAGCGCGTGGTCCCGCCTCGACGGCGAGCCCGTCATCGCGGTCGGGACACCGCTGACGGCCGTCGGGGCAGAGGTGTTCGAGGTGTCCACCGCCAGGGAGCTCTCGTCCACTCTGGACACCCTCCGACTGGCGCTGGTGGGCTTCGCGCTGCTCACCGCGGTCGGGGGCGCCGCGATCGGGCGTGAGGCGGCTCGCCGAGTCGTCGCCCCGCTCGACGGGATCGCCACCGCGTCGGCCCGGATCGCGGGTGGAGACACACGCGCCCGTCTCCAGCCCACCCGTGACCCAGACCTCAGCGTCATCGTGGGTTCGTTCAACGCGATGGTCGAGGCGCTGCAGGAACGGCTGGACCGTGACGCGAGGTTCGCGGCGGACGTGGCGCACGAGCTGCGGTCGCCGCTCACGGCGATGACGACGACGGTGGACGTGCTGGAGCGTGCCCCGGACGAGCAGCACCGGACGCAGTCGGTGCACCTGTTGCGTCGTGAGGTCGACCGCCTCGGCCGTGCACTGGAGCAGCTGCTCGCCCTGGGCCGCTTGGAGGCCGGGGTCGGCGAGGGGCAGCGAGGACGTGTCGACCTCGTCGAGCTGGTGCGCAACACCTTGGTCCACACCCACCGCCCGGTCGAGCTGCTGCGGGCACGGGCGGCGGTGCCCCCACGCGTGGATGTGGACAAGGCCGCGATGCTCCGGGCCGTGACCAACCTCTTGGACAACGCCGACCTCCATGGCGACGGGGTCGTGAACGTCGAGGTCGGTCGGCAGGACGCGTGGGCTGTCGTGGTGGTCGACGACGCCGGCCCTGGTGTCCACAAGGAGGACCGGCTGCGCATCTTCGAACGGTTCGCACGGACCGGCTCACGAGCCGCCAGGCCGGGCTCGGGCCTCGGGCTCAGCCTCGTGTCGGAGACGTTGCGCTCCCACGGGGGCGACGTCAGCTGTACCGAGTCGCCCCAGGGAGGGGCGCGCTTCGTGATGCGTCTGCCTCTCGCCGAGGAGGGCCCCCCGGGTGGGGTCGACGATCGTGAGGAGGAGGCGTCGTGAGCTCGAGGACCTCATGGCTGCGCCTGGGGGCCGTGTCGGCGGTCCTCCTGCTCACGGGATGCGGAGCGCCTGACCACACGGTGCCCGTCACGATCACGCAGGTGCCCTATGACCTGACGAGCCCGTCGGAGGAGGCGCCCGCCACTACGGATGCGCACGTCACGTCCCGGCCCTACGTGTACCTCGTGCGGGAGCAGGTCCTCGTCCCGGTGAAGTCCCGTAACGACCGGACCACGGACCCCGCGGTCGCGGTGACCGACGTCCTTGCGCAGCTGGCCGATGGTCCCTCGGAAGGCGAACGTGCAGCCGGTCTGTCGACCGCCCTGGGGCCAGGGACGTCCATCCGGCTCAGCGGGATCGCCGCAGGAGTGGCCACCATCGACCTCGCCCCGGGCGACCAGGTCCCTTCCGCGTCCCGCGTCCCGCTGGCCGTGGCCCAGGTCGTCCTCACCGTCACGTCCGTGCCGGGTGTCGACCAGGTCCTGGTCACGCGGAACGGCGAACCCGTCGAGCTGCCGCTCCCGGGGGGCGCCCTCACCGGTGCGCCCGTGGGAGCCAGTGCGTACACGCCCCTGACGAGAGGCGGCGCCCCCACCGCGACGTCCGAGTCCGAGCCGCCGCCGAAGTGACGGTGGATTGCATCGTGCAAAGATTCGGGATGACCAGCTTGATGGCCGCCTGGGACCACGAGGTGCCGAACACATGGGGAGAATGTTGAGTGTTTGCCGACGAATCAGAGGTTGACGACCTCGTCACCGCGCTGCTCACCGCGTCCCGGGTGCTGGTGGGGGTCTCCGCGCGGTCCTTGGCCCACCTCGACGAGTCCGTGACGGTGACGCAGTTCCGGGTGCTCGTGGTGCTGCGTGGGCACGGTGAGACTCGCCTCAACCTCTTGGCGGAGCGGTTGGGGGTGAGCCCCTCCACCGCCTTGCGGACCGTCGATCGCCTCATCGCCGCTGACCTCGTGACCCGCCGCGAGAACGACCAGGACCGGCGGGAGGTGGTCATCGACCTGACCGCCCGCGGGGTCCAGGTCGTCGACGAGGTCACCGCGCAACGGCGCTCGGAGATCCGGGCGATCGCCGAGACGATGCCCCGCGCCGAGGCGCGGCAGCTCGTCAGGGCGCTGACGGCGTTCGCCGCCGCCGCGGACGAGCCCGCAGCCGCCCTCGACGCCGCAACCGTGTGGGGCTGGTGACCCACACCGGATGACCCGGCTCCGAGGACCCCCTGCGGTCCCCAGAGCCGGGTCGCTTGGTTCCCCGGGTTCAGTCGGTCCTCTGGGTCACTCGGTCAGCCGGGTGGCGAGTGCCTCCGGCAGCCCGGAAGGAGCGGCATACCGACGTCGCAGCTCGTCCTGGTCCGGGACCAGCCCGAGGCTCTCGATCTCACGGGCGATGGCCGCCACCTCGACGTCCGGTCGGTCCTCCCGAGCCCTCGACTCGCCGCGGAGCTGTGCGGCGACAACCGCGTGCGCGGTGTCTGGTGCGAGGCGGTGGTTGGGCTTCAGCTGGACGATGTTTCCGTACGACATCCGATGAGCCTCCTGTCGTTTCCGACGAACAGTGGTGAGGGCGGACGCACGACTGTGGGCTCCGCCCTCGACTCCACCCTCGCCGCCCCTCATGAAGATCGGGCGGTCGGAGACTTTGCATTCATGTGTCATCTGGCTAGCTCTGGCTACTGGGAAAAACCGTTGCGTTGTGCAATGCTTGATTAAGGCAACGATATGGTTGGGGGCGTTTGGCTATGCGGGTACACCCCGGGTCGGACTCCGAGGCGGCCGTCGGCCTGCACGGGCTGACCAAGCGGTACGGCAGGCGACGAGGCATCCGGGACGTGACGCTGCGGGTGCTGCCGGGGGAGGTGCTGGGATTCCTGGGTCCGAACGGGGCAGGTAAGTCCACGACGATCCGGCTGTTGATGGGACTGCTGCTGCCCACGGCGGGGGTGGTCGAGGTGTTCGGGTCTGACCCGCGTCTGGATGTGGTGGTGCGACGTCGTATCGGCTACCTGCCCGGTGAGCTCGCCTTGTTCCCCTCGCTCAGTGGCCGGGAGCTCATCGGGCGCGTGGCGCGCGTCCGAGGTGGTGTGGAACCACGGGAGATCGACCGGCTGGTGGGGCGGTTGAAGGTGGAGCTCGACGGTCCCATCCGTTCTCTCTCCAAGGGGAACCGGCAGAAGATCGGTCTCGTGCTGGCCTTCATGCACCGGCCGGACCTGCTGGTCCTGGACGAGCCCAGCTCCGGACTGGACCCGCTGCTCCAGGACGAGTTCGAGCAGCTGGTCCATGAACGGGTCTGCGAGGGCGCGACCGTGTTCCTCTCGTCGCACGACCTGGACGAGGTGGACCGTGTGGTGGACCGGGTCGCGATCATCCGCGCGGGCGAGCTGGTCGGCGTCGACACGGTGGACAGCCTGCGCACACGAGCACCACGCCTGGTCGAGCTGCACTTCGCGGGACCCACGGACCCCTCGTCCGTGCTGGCCGTGCCGGGTGTTCGCGCCCTCGACGTGACCGCCACGAGGGTGCGGCTCGAGGTCACCGGCCAGCTCGGCGCGCTCCTGCATGCAGCAGCGCCCCTCGGCGTGGTCGACCTGACCGCCCGACCGGTCTCACTGGATGCCATCTTCCGTTCGTTCTACGAGGACGGGCCGATGGGACGGATGACCCATGCGAATTGACCTGACCCGGTTGGACCTGCGGCTGCGAAGGCGCGGTCTGTGGGCGTACGCGCTCGGAACCGGTGCCTACGCCCTGCTGATCGTCGTGCTCTACCCGTCGTTCAGGCATGACACGTCACTTGACCAGCTGATGCGAGGCAACCCCACGCTTGCTGCCCTCTTCGGCGTCTCCGGGTCCTTGACCTCTCCCGCCGGGTGGTTGAACGCAAACCTCTACGCCAACATCGTCCCCCTGTCTGCACTGCTGCTCACGATCGGCTATGGAGCGGCAGCCGTGGCGGGGGAGAACGACGATGAACGCCTCGGCCTGCTGGCCGCCCTGCCATTGAGCCGACGCACGCTCTTGGGCCAGAAGCTGTTGGCCCTGGGCGTGCTGTCGACGCCAGTGGCCCTGACGACCCTTGCAGCCGACCTCGTCGGCCGCTTCTACCAGCTCCAGCCTCCGTGGCCGGGACTTGCCGGGGTCACGCTCGGCGTCGCACTGACCGCCTTTCTCTTCGGATGCCTGGCCCTTGCCATCGGGTGCCTCACCAACAACCGGGGGGCCGCCATCGGCGTCGCCTCAGCGGCCGCAGCTGCCTCGTATGTCATCAGCTCCCTGGCCGGCACCGTCGCCTGGGTGGACCGCTTGCGCCTGTTCTCACCGCTGTACTGGTCGGTCGGCCAGAACCAGGTCGAGAACGGTCTGTCGCTGACGTCCCTCGCGGCGCTCGTCCTCACCATCGCCGTCATCGCCGGAGTCGCTGTCTGGAGCTTCGACCGGCTCGACCTGCGCTAGGCCCGGACGGGTCACATCGCGGCCGGTGGCCGCGGCCACCACGGGGCGTCCTGGTCCAAAGGCAACCCCAAGGGGCACAGGATGTGGACGAAGCGTGAAACGGTCTTGTCACCGGAGCCCAACGCCCTACCCGTTCCCCGAGGGACCCCAGACCGACGCGGTCCAAGGCCGCTAGGGACATCATTTCGACTCTACCCTCACGTGAGGGTAGAGTCTTGAGCGGCGCACGGCCTCGTCGCGCCCTACGCCGGTGAGTGCGCGACGGTCCTGCTCCCGCTTCCTGCAGTCCCTCGTCGAAAGAGATTGATGACCCACGCACCCGCCGGGCACCGCCTGCAGATCGGCGACGTCGCGGCCCGGACCGGGCTCAGCCTGCGCACGATCCGCCACTACGAGGAGGTCGGCCTCCTGCCCGAGGCCGAGCGCAGCACCGGAGGCTTCCGCCTCTACTCCGAGGACGCCGTGGCGCGGCTGCTGCTCATCAAGCTGATGAAGCCGCTCGACTTCACCCTCGAGGAGATGCGCGACCTGATCGAGGTCAGGGAGCGCCTGGCCGGTCCGAGGCTGTCGGCCAGGACCCGCGCTTCCCTCGTGGAGCGTCTGGCCACCTACCAGTCGCTGGTCGAGCACAAGCTCGCCGACCTGCGCGGGAAGGTCGACAGCGCCCAGGCCTTCGCCGACCAGCTGCGCGACGAGACGCACTAGCCACCAAGACATTCCGCCTTCGCACAACGGTGTGCCAGGGCCGGCCCCCTACGGGCCCCTCCACCCCGTCCTTCCCCAGAGGAGCTCCCCCTTGCCTGCTGTCCTACCCAGTCCTGCCCCGGGCCGTGCGACCGAGCACGCCCGCGAACGCGACGTCACCTCCGTCCGGGCGGCCCTGCGCTCGCCCCAGCGGTTGCGCACCGAGGTTCTCGGCGGTCTCGTCGTCGCACTGGCGCTGATCCCGGAGGCGATCTCGTTCTCGATCATCGCCGGGGTCGACCCCCGCGTCGGCCTCTTCGCCTCGTTCACCATGGCGGTCTCCATCGCGTTCCTCGGAGGTCGGCCGGCGATGATCTCTGCCGCCACCGGGGCCGTGGCGCTGGTGATCGCGCCGCTGGTGCGCGAGCACGGGCTGGACTACCTCGTCGCGACGGTGATCCTGGCCGGAGCCATCCAGGTGGTCCTGGGCCTGCTCGGCGTCGCCAAGCTCATGCGCTTCATCCCCCGGTCGGTCATGGTCGGCTTCGTCAACGCGCTGGCGATCCTCATCTTCCTGGCCCAGCTCCGGCACCTGATCGGGGTTCCATGGGTCGTCTACCCGCTGGTGGCCGTCGGCGTCGCCGTCATCGTCCTGCTGCCGCGGGTCACGAGCGTCGTGCCCGCCCCCCTGGTCGCCATCCTGGGCCTGACGGTCTTCACCGTCGCCGCGTCCATCGCCGTGCCCACCGTGGGTGACGAGGGCAAGCTGCCCGACAGCCTGCCGACCCTCGGGCTTCCCCACGTGCCGCTGACGATGGAGACCCTGTCGACCATCGGCCCGTTCGCGCTGGGCATGGCGCTCGTCGGCCTGATGGAGTCGCTCATGACCGCCAAGCTCGTCGACGACGTCACCGACACCCACTCGCCCAAGACTCGTGAGGCCTGGGGCCAGGGCGCCTCGAACATCATCACCGGGTTCTTCGGTGGGATGGGCGGCTGCGCCATGATCGGCCAGACGATGATCAACGTGAAGGGCTCCGGCGCCCGGACGCGCCTCTCCACGTTCCTCGCCGGCGTCTTCCTGCTCGTCCTCGTCGTGGGCCTGGGCGACGTCGTCGGCATGATCCCGATGGCTGCCCTCGTCGCGGTGATGGTGATGGTCGCAGTCGGCACCTTCGACTGGCACAGCATCCGGCCCGCGACCCTGCGCCGCATGCCCCGGAGCGAGACCCTGGTCATGGTCGTCACCGTCGCGGTCGTCGTGGCGACACACAACCTGGCCATCGGTGTCGTCGTCGGCGTGCTCGTGGCGATGGTGTTGTTCGCGCGCCGCGTGGCCCACTTCACCGAGGTCGTCGACGTGGCGCACCCCGACGAGGACACCCGGGTGTACGCGGTGGTGGGTGAGCTGTTCTTCGCCTCCAGCAACGACCTCGTCACCCAGTTCGACTACGTCGGCGACCCCCGGAACGTCGTCATCGACCTGACGCAGTCACACATCTGGGACGCGTCGACGGTCGCCGCCCTCGACGCCATCCAGACGAGGTACGCGGCCAAGGGGAAGAACGTCAGCATCATCGGCCTCAACGACGCCAGCCACGAGCGTCGGGAACGTCTGGCGGGGCACCTCGCCGGCTCCCACTGACGAGCCGCTCGAAGGGCGGAAGCCTGCTTCGGTCCGTGAAGGACCGCGTCACCTACGACCTGTGTGGGGCTGCAGGTCCCCCTGCTCGTCCGCCGCGCGCCTCCCGGACACACCCGGTGCAGGACCTGCGGCCCCGCGCCCTGGGCGCACGAGGCAACGCTGCGGCAATCGACTTCTGGAAGCATGAGGGGTTGGCGGGGGGCGTCGCGTGGTGAAAATGAGAGAGATCTTGACCACTTCGGGCAACCAGGCTTAGCATCGCCAGCAATCGATTTCACGGCGCCAGGCGTGTCGAAGCTACCCACCCACAGACTCGAGGAGAGACCATGAAGTACAAGCTCGGAGTGGCAGCAGCTGCTGCAGCGTCGTTGCTCGCGCTCGGTGCGTGTGGGGGCGGTGGCGACTCGTCTGCGAGTGGCTCCGGCCCCGTGGCCATCGAGTACTACGGAGGCTGGACGGGCGCGGACCTGGACAAGATGCAGGGTCTGGTCGACAAGTACAACGCCTCGCAGACACAGGTCAAGGTTCACTTGACGTCGCTGCAGTGGTCCAACATGTTCACCAAGTTCCTCGCCGACTTCCAGAGCGGCAACTCGCCAGATGTGGTCGCCATGCACACGTTCGAGGTCGGCCAGTTCGCCAAGATGAACGTGCTGGACTCCAAGGCGGTCCAGTCGATGGGGCTGAAGTCCGAGGACTACCTGCCCATCGCCTGGGACGGCAGCCACATCAAGGACACCCAGTACGGGGTCCCGCTGGACGTGAACATGCACGCCGTGTACTACAACAAGGACCTCTTCAAGGCCGCCGGCATCAACAGCTTCCCGCAGACGCGCGACGAGTTCGTCGCCGCAGCGAAGAAGCTCACGGTCGACGCCAAGGGCAACCATCCGGACTCAGCGGCCTTCGACAGCAAGAACGTCAAGACGTACGGCCTGGGCTTCGCCATGAACCACCACGCCTTCTACCAGACCTACGCGCTGCTCAACCAGGAGGGCTACAACCCCTTCACCAGCGACATGACGAGCGTGTCCCTTGACCCGGCCAAGATGCAGGAGCCGGTTGGTTTCCTGGAGGACCTCATCTTCAAGGACAAGGTCGTGCCCAATGGCGAGAAGTCGGCGATCGACGACTTCAAGGCAGGCAAGGTCGCCATGGCCGTGGACGGCAACTGGCAGCTATCGGGCCTCGAGGGGGTGCCCTTCAAGTGGGACACCGCTGAGTACCCGCAGATCTTCTCCCAGAAGGCCGTCTGGGGGGCCTCGGAGCTGCTGACCTTCCCCAAGACCGGCAAGGAGAAGAAGCAGGCGGCCGCCAAGGAGTTCGTGAAGTGGCTGGCAGAGAACTCCGCCGACTGGGCCAAGTCCGGCCAGATCCCGGCGAACAAGAAGGCCTTCGACTCCGCAGCAAAGATCCCGGGCATCGACGCGTTCGTCAAGGAGCTCGACTACGTGAAGTTCCTGCCGGCGCACCCCAAGGCCACCAAGATCTTCTCGTCCGCGGCGCCGAGCCCAATCCTGACCTTCGCCCAGAGTGTCGTGCTCAACGACAAGCCTGCGGCGGACGTCACCAAGCAGTTCGAGTCGGACATCAACTCAGTCATCTAGTAGCCCCAGTGCGGGGTGGGAGTGGCTCGCTCCTGCCCCGCACTCCTTACCCGAAGGACTCCCCATGAGGCTCAAGCAGGGCCGGTTGGCCCTCCTGTTCCTCCTGCCCTACGCCGTCATCTTTGGCATCTTCCGTCTCCTGCCCAGCATCGGCGGCCTGGGCGTCAGCTTCTTCGACTGGTCGCTCGGGGGCTCACCCGAGCCGGCAGGTGCCAGCAACTACTCGCGACTTCTGACCGACGACAAGTTCTACACGTCGCTCAAGAACACGTTCTTCTTCTTCGTCATGACCGTCCCCGTCCTCGTCGTCGTCAGCCTTGCCTTCGCGATCCTGGTCAACGAGAAGCTGCGCGGCCGCAACGTCGTCCGGGCGCTGTCGATCATCCCCTTCGTGCTGATTCCGGCGATTGTCGGCATCATGTGGAACTGGCTCTACGACAACAACTTCGGCCTCTTCAACTACTACCTGAAGCAGGTCGGCATCGGCCCGGTTCACTGGCTGACTGACGACAGAGTGGCTCTCATGGCAGTGTCGATCGTCGTGGTCTGGACCTACCTCGGGTACAACATGGTGCTGTTCCTCGCAGGTCTGCAGGGCATCAACTCCGAGCTGAGCGAGGCCGCGTCCGTCGACGGTGCGACGCGATGGCAGACGTTCCGGTTCGTGACGCTCCCCCTGCTGCGCCCCGTGACGATGATGGTGACGACGTTGACCATGATCAACGTCGTCCAGCTCTTCGACCAGATCTACGTGATGACGAACGGCGGTCCAGGGACCTCCACTCTCACCCTGGTGCAGTACATGTACACGTCCGCCTTCCAGGACTTCGACCTGGGATACGGCGCCACCATCGAGGTCGCCATCCTGCTCCTGCTCCTGCTCCTGATCTTCGTCCAGAACGTGCTCGGCAACCGCCGCAGTGCGAAGGAGGTGTCACGATGACGGGTCGGCCCAGGTGGCTGAAGCTGCTGCTCTACATCGCGCTGGTGCTTGCCGGGGTCTTCTTCGTCATTCCGGTCCTGTGGACTGTGGTGTCCTCCTTCAAGCAGGAGAACGACATCCAGTCGTACCCTCCGCAGTGGTTGCCCAGCCCGTTCACCCTCGAGAGCTACACCACCGTGCTCACGCAGTACCCGTACCTGCGATGGCTGTTGAACTCCGTGGTCATTGCGGTCGTGGCGACGCTCGGCATCCTCGTCTGTTCCACCATGGCCGCGTACGCCTTGGCGAGGTTCCGGTTCCGCGGGCGCCGCGTGCTCTACCAGCTCATCATCGTCATGCTCCTGATCCCCATCCAGGCCTACGTCATCCCGCTCTACCTGATGTCGTCGCGGGCGCACCTGCTGAACACCTATCCGGGCCTGGTTCTACCGCTCGTCGCCAACGTCACCTCCATCTTCATCCTCCACGCCTTCTTCCGGGACCTGCCGGACGAACTGGAGCAAGCGGCGAGGATCGACGGGGCGGGTGAGTTCCGGATCTTCTGGCAGGTCATGCTGCCGCTGTCGAAGCCCGCCCTGTCGACTGTTGCGATCCTGACATTCATCGCGAACTGGAACCAGTTCCTGTGGCCGCTCATCGCGGTGCGCAACGACGACATGATGCCTCTGCCCGTTGCCATCTCGCGCTACTGGGGAGCGGTCAACCAGAACGCCTCCTTCCAGTACGGGACTGCCCTGGCGGCCTGCTCGATGGCGGTGATCCCCACGATCGTCGTCTACCTGGCGCTCCAGCGGTACTTCGTCGAAGGCATCGCCAACTCTGGCATCAAGGGCTGATCCCTCTTTCACGAACCCGTCGCCCGACCCACCGCAGTAATCGATTGCACAGTGAGGACCACCATCATGACCCAGACCGAGTACCGGATGCCTTCCATGGAAGCGCCCTTGGAGGCGCCGGCTCGTACCGTCTTCCTCACGACGAGCGGTGACTCCCGCGAGCCTGCCAACGTGGCGTCGTGGGAGGTCCAGCGGGAGCTCGAGGCTGTCGTCACGCGGGCGATCGAGTCCCAGGGATGGAGCGTGCGCCGGGCGTTCCCGGTCGACGAGGCGACCGGACACGGGTTCGTCTCGAGCCAGCGGATGGGTATGGACGTCTTCGCGGGCATCCCCCAGGACGCGCCGGTCGTGGTGGCGATCGCCAACTGGCAGTACACGCACCATGTGCTGCCGGGCCTGCGGACGCACCGCGGACCCATCCTGACGGTCGGCAACTTCAACCCGACCTGGCCCGGGCTCGTGGGGCTGCTCGGCCTGAACGCCTCGATGGTCAAGGCGGGTGTGCGCTATGCCAGCACCTGGACGGTCGACGGCTCCGACGCCGGTTTCCAGGCTGCGGTCGAGGAGTGGCTCCAGACCGGTGAAGTCACGCATGACCTCTCACACGTCCGCGAGCTCGGCAGCCTGCCGCGGAGCCGCGAGACGGATCTCGGGCAAGCCGTGGCCGCCCAGCTCCAGAGGGACAAGGCCATAATCGGCGTCGTCGACGAGGGCTGCATGGGGATGTACAACGCCATCATCGACGACGAGCTGCTCAACCCGTTGGGGATCTACAAGGAGCGGCTGTCGCAGTCCGAGCTCTGGGCCCGGATGCAGGACGTCCCGGACGAGCAGGCGCAGGACTTGCTCGACTGGTTGGAGTCCGCAGGGATGGGCTTCCAGTGGGGGGATGACGAGGGAAGTGAGCTCACCCGTCAGCAGGTGCTGTGGCAGATGAAGATGTACGTCGCGGCGTGCCAGCTGACTGACGAGTTCGCGCTCGACGCCATCGGCATCCAGTACCAGCAGGGACTGAAGAACCTGAGCCCGGCCTCCGACCTCGTCGAGGGCATGCTGAACTCCACCGACCGGCCGCCGGTCACGAGCGCCGTCACGGGCGCCACCATCCGGGACGGCGTGGCGATCCCGTGCTTCAACGAGGTCGACGAGGGGGTAGCCGTCGACGCCCTCGTCTCCCACCGCCTCTGGACGGCGATGGGGCTGCAGGCCGACACCACCCTCCACGACGTCCGGTGGGGTGAGGAGTACGACGGCCGGTTCGTGTGGGTCTTCGAGATCTCCGGGTCGCTGCCCGCCGGTCACCTCGACGGTGGCTGGAAGGGTGCCCTGGGCCTGCGCCAGGGTCCTATCTTCTTCCCTGCCGGCGGGTCGACGGTCAAGGGCGTCTCCAAGCCTGGCGAGATCGTCTGGAGCCGCGTGTACATCGAGGGTGGGCGCCTACACGTCGACCTCGGGCGCGGAGAGGTCGTGGATCTGCCCGGGGACGAGGTCGAGCGCCGGTCCGCCGCGACAAATCCCGAGTGGCCCCTGGCCAACGTCGTCCTGACAGGCGTCAGCCGGGACCAGCTCATGTCCCGCCACCGGGCCAACCACGTGCAGCTGAGCTACGCTCCCGACGCCGCGACCGCCGACCGGGCGCTGACGGCCAAGGCCGCGTGCTTCCAGCGGTTGGGTTTGACCGTGCACCTCTGCGGAATCTGACCCGCCCATGGGCACGGTTCTGGGCTTCGACGCCGGGACGGCGTCGAGCAAGGGGGTCCTGGTCGAGACCGGTGGGCGGATCGTCGCCACCGCGACGCGCAGCCACTCGGTCGCACGGCCGGATCCCTCGCGCGTCGAGATGGATGCAGAGATCTGGTGGTCTGAGTTCTGCGACACCGCCGCGCAGCTGGTGGGACGCGCAGGAGCCACCGTGGAGGCGATCGGCCTGTCTGGCATGGGCCCGTGCGTCGCCCTGGTGGACGCTGCCGGCGCGCCGGTGGCGCCCGCGGCTCTGTACGGCGTCGACCTGCGAGCCGTGGAGCAGATCGACGCGCTCAACCAGGAGCTGGGCCAGGAAGCCATCTTTGCCAGGACCGACAGCCGTCTGACCACGCAGGCGGGAGGCCCCAAGCTGCGGTGGTTCGCGGAGCGGATGCCCGATGCGTTCTCCAGGGCCGCCCGATTCCACACCCCCGCCTCTCTGCTCGTCGAGCGACTGACGGGCGAATACGTGATGGACCGCCAGTCGGCCAGCCAGATGACCCCCCTGTACGACGCGCAGACCCAGGAGTGGGCGGATGGCTGGTGGGAACGGGTGGCCGGGCACATCGAGCGCCCCCGTCTCGCCTGGGCGGGGGACCTCGCGGGCGTCCTCAGTTCTGCGGCCGCAGCGGCGACCGGCCTTCCCGTCGGTACACCGGTCACGGTGGGAACGATCGACGCCTGGGCGGAGGGGGTCTCGGTGGGCGCCGTCCGTGACGGTGACCTGCTCCTGATGTACGGGACGACCATGTTCATGATCTCCAACGCCAGCCGACGGCTCCGGCACCCGGCCATGTGGGGGACCACCGGCATCCGGCCGGGGCAGTGGAACCTGGCGGGCGGCATGGCCACGTCCGGTGCGGTGACCGACTGGCTGCGTGAGCTGTTCGGTGTTCCCGGGTTCTCCACTCTCGTGGCGGAGGCCGAGTCGTCGGGACCCGGTGCACGTGGGCTGCTCATGCTGCCGTATTTCTCGGGCGAGCGGACGCCGATCCAGGACCCCTTGGCGCGGGGCGTCGTGTGTGGTCTCACCCTCTCTCACACCCGTGGCGATGTGTACCGGGCCGCGCTCGAGGCAACGGCATACGGCGTGCGGCACAACCTTGAGGCGATGGCGGACGCTGGCGTGCAGCCGGCCCGTGTGGTGGCCGTGGGCGGGGGCGCCACCACCTCGCTGTGGCCCCAGATCGTCACCGATGTCACTGGGCTCACGCAGGTCATCCCCACCCACACGATCGGTGCGGCGTTCGGTGATGCCTGGCTCGCCGCCGGCCTGCTCGGCGCGGGGGGCCGCATCGACGACTGGAACCCGCCGGCGCGCCTGCTGACGCCGAACGACGGCAGCGACTATGACGAGCTCTACCGGTGGTACCGCCAGCTCCACGAGTCCACTCGTGAGATCCAACATGGCCTGGCGCGTCGCGGCCGTGCGCCGATCGCCGCCGCGCGCTGACCGCCGCGCCGCGCCGCGGGTTACCGCCGACGCAGGCCGGACTCGCGTTCGATGAGGTCGGTCTGAAGGGTCAGGCGCACGGGGGAGCGGTCGTCGTCGTCGCGGATCCGCTCCAGCAGCAGGCGGGCGGCCTGAATGCCCATCTCGTAAGGGTGTTGGGCGATGACGGTGATGCTCGGATCGGTCAGCTCGCTCCACGGGGCGTCGTCGAACGCGACGAGCCCGACGTCCTGACCGGCGCGGAGTCCGCGGTCCTTCAAGGTCTTGAGCACCCCGAGGGAGATCATCGCGTTGCACGCGAAGAACGCGTCGGGTGGTGTGTCGGAGTCGAGCAGGGCAGCGGCCCCGTCCGCACCGGCCTGCGTCTGGTACGCCCGGAACTCGATGACGGGGCTGAGCCCGGCCTCGACCATCACCTCGCGATAGCCCCGGGCGCGGTGCTGAGCCGTCTCTGAAGTCGTGGGCCCGGTGATGCAGGCCGGTCGTTCCCATCCTTGCGTCAACAGGTAGCGCGTGGCCTCGCGTGCCCCACCGTGGCTGTCGGCGAGCACGTGGTCGATGCGGGCCTCGACCGTCTGGTTCACGGCGACCACCGGGATGCCGGAGGCGAGCAACGCGGTCACCGAGTCGTTGCGACGCTGGGGGGCGATGATCACGCCGGCGACCTGCTCCTGCTGTGCGAGCTCGAGGTATCGAGCCTCGCGGGCCACGTCGTCCTTGGAGTTGCCCAGGACCACGTGGTAGCCGTTGGCCACAGCCACGTCCTCCACCCCTCGCGCGAGTGCGGTGTAAAAGGGGTTGGCGATGTCGGAGACGACCAGCTGCCATATCTGGGTTCGCCTCTTGCGCAAGCTCCTTGCCACGGCATTGGGCCGGTAGCCCAGCTTCTTGGCCGCGGCCCGCACCCGCTTGGCCATGGCGGGGTCCACCGTCGGGATGTCGTTGAGGACGCGCGACACGGTCGCTGCCGATACGCCGGCCTCGTTGGCCACGTCGACCAGCTTCACCATTGCGCGGACTCCTCCCCCCTCGCGGGTCACGTGGACCCTACCGCCGTGCCCACGCCCTCACCGGCGAACGGCGGACGCCTCAGTGGCGTCACGTAGTACCGAGCCCAGCTCCGCGCGGACCGCGTCCGGGACCAGGTCCATGGCCTGGCGCGTGACGCTCGACCCGATGCCCCGCAACGCCAAGACGGTCTTGATCCGGGCGATGTCGCCGGCGACTGCCTGCACCGCGCGCTGGACTGCGGCATCCGCCTCCCGGATGGCGTCCGCGTCGCCGAGCTCGAGGGCGCGGTTGAGCGCGTCAAAGGGCTCGGGGAGACACGAGGCCACCCCGGAGACGACGCCGACGAGGCCGGCCCTGCCGACGACGCCGTAGTCGGCGTCACTCCCGGTGAAGACCTCGAACTCCGGTCCGAGGATGTCGGCGTAGTGCCGGCAGGTGGCAAGAGTCTCGCCCGAGATCTTGGCCCCCACGACCGGAACGGTGTCAGTGATCCGCCGCAGGACCGCGGCCGTCACCTCAGTCGACGTCCGGGCTTGGAAGAGGTACGCGTACAGCCGGGTTCCTGCGGGGAGCACCGCCGCCACCTGCTCGAAGTAGCGCACGGTCGCGTCCGGGGACGCGGGCAGGTAGAGGGGGGTCAGCAGGGCGAACTCCGTGACTCCCAGCTCGACCGCGTCCCGTGCCACCGCCATGGCCTGGCGAGCGCTGGCGGCGCCCAGGTGGGCGATGAGACGTCTGCCGCCCAGTCCGGCTCGAGCCGCAGCCAGGAGGGCCGCACGCTCGTCGCGCTCGAGTGCGAGGAACTCCCCGGTCGTTCCACCAACGAAAGCGCCGTCGCACGAGGAGGCGGCCACGAGCTCACACGAGGCTCGCACGGCCCCCGTGTCGAGGGTGCCCTCACTGTCGAAAGCGGTGGGGAGCGCAGCAATGAGTTGCCGGCCGGAGGGATTCAAGGAGACAGGCATGGGCTGGTGCCACCCTTCGTTGGTGTGCTTCCACCGTGCTCGATGCCGTACGGCCTCGAGGGGTGTGCGTGGACGTTGCTTGTGCCAGATGGAGGGCTTCAGGTGTAATCGTAGAGTAATCGATTGCTGAAAGGAATCCAGCCATGGCCAAGGTCGTCGCGCAGAGCGTCGCCACACCAACCGATCCGGCGTGGCGGCAGTGCCACGCATCGACACTCCTCCACATGCCTGACGGCGACCTGCTCTGCTCGTGGTTTGCGGGGGAGGCCGAAGGATCCATCGACAACTCCATCTGGCTGGCGCGTGGCAGCCGGGACGGTGCCGGGTGGCGCTTCGAGGACGCGGAGGAGATGACCGACTTCGCCGACGCACACTGGAACCCGGTGCTTGGGCAGGCGCCGGGCGGGGAGGTGGCGCTGTTCTACAAGGTCGGTCGACCGATCTCCCGCTGGCAGACCTGGGTCCGGCGCTCGGAGGACGGACGACTTTGGTCACGGCCGGAGGAACTGGTCCCGGGAGATGTCGGCGGCCGTGGTCCAGTGAAGAACCCCCCCGTCGTCAGCCGGGACGGTGCGTGGGTGGCGCCGGCCTCTGTCGAGGCGGCTCCGGAGGCCGGTCGCCCGGCGGTGTGGGACTGCTTCGCTGACGTCAGCCGCGATGGGGGTGTCACGTGGCAAGCCTCGTCACCATTCCCGATCAATCACGCCACGTTTGAGGGCGCGGGGATGATCCAGCCGACGATCTGGGTCGGTCAGGACGGGCGTCTGCACGCTCTGACCCGCACAACAGCCGGTGCGGCGTGGCGTTCCACCTCCACAGACGGCGGGTGCTCGTGGTCGGTCGCGGAGCCGACCAGTCTGCCGAACAACAACAGCGGCCTGTGCGCGGTCGCGCACGTGGACGGGACCGTGTTCTGCGCTCACAACACCTCAGACGTCTCGTGGGGTCCGCGCAACGAGCTGGTGCTGTCGAAGAGCACGGACGACGGACGCACTTGGGAAGCCCTCTGTGAGATCGAGCGACTGCCCGAGTCCCATGAGGGCTTCGACGGGCAGGACGCCGGAGTGGTGACCGGCGGACAGGGTGAGCTCTCGTACCCAACCCTGATCGTCGACGCCGCGGACCCGGGCCGTCTGCTCGTCTCCTACACCCGCGAGCGCAGCGCGATCGCGGTCGCCACCATCGAGCTGTGACGGGCGCGCGGTTGCTGTTAAGCGGCATCACACGCCGGCTGACGCTCGATACGCTGCGGCGGTGACGGCGACCGCGACGACCTCCCCGGCCGTGCTGGCCGTCGACCTGGGCGGCAGCGCCATGAAGGGGGCCGTCGTGGACGGCGCCGGTCGTGAGCTCGCCACCCGTACGGTGCCCACGCCCGACCAGGACGTGGTGGCCGGCCTGACTCGACTCCTGGGCGACCTGTCGGGCCTTGCGGCCGACGCGGGTGCCACGCCGGTCGGGGCGGGCGTGGTCACCCCCGGCTCGGTCGACGAGGAGCGCGGCGTGGTGCGCTACGCGTCCAACCTGCGCTGGCGGGACCTGCCGCTGCGCGACCTGCTGGGCGAGGCGACGGACCTGCCGGTCGCGGTCGGGCACGACGTACGCGCCGCCGGGGTGGCGGAGCAGCTGTTCGGCGCGGGGAGGGGTTCGGACAGCTTCGTGCTCGTGCCGCTCGGCACGGGGGTGGCAGCCGCGGTCGTGGTCGACGGTCGCGTGGTGACCGGGTTCACCGGTGCCGCAGGGGAGTTCGGCCACATCCCCCTGGTGCCGGACGGCGAGCCCTGCCCCTGCGGGCAGCGCGGCTGCCTCGAGGCCTACGCCTCCGCAGGCGCCCTCACCCGACGGTATGCCGCGCGGGAAGGCCGCGTGCTGACCGCCGAGCAGGTGGTCGCTGCCCTGGGGTCCGACCCCACTGCGGACCGCCTCTGGGACGAGGCCGTGACGGTCCTCGCCCAGGGCCTCGACGTCCTGACGATCCTGCTCGACCCCCAGGTGATCGTGCTCGGGGGAGGGCTCTCGCGGGCGGGCGCCAGGCTCCTCGAACCGCTCACCGCGAAGATGGATGACGGTCTCGCCTGGCGCGACCGGCCCCCGGTCGTGCTGACCGAGCTGGGCGACCGGGCCGGCCGCCTGGGGGCAGCGGTGCTCGCCTTCCGGGCCGCGGGTCGCAGCGACCTGGACCAGCCATGACGATGGTCGAGATCTGCGTCGACGACGTCGCCGGCGCCCGCACCGCTGAGGCCTGCGGGGCCGACCGGGTCGAGCTGTGCGCCGACCTGCTCGAGGGTGGGATCACCCCGAGCATCGGGATGGTGGGGACGACGCTGGCGAGCGTCCGTCGGGTCGGCGTGCAGGTCCTCATCCGCCCGCGGGGTGGTTGCTTCACCTACGACGCCGACGAGGTCGCCGCGATGCTCGCGGACATCGCGGCGGTCCGCCGGCTCCCGACCGCCGTCCGGGTCGGGTTCGTGGTCAACGCCCTCACGCCGGACCGTCGGGTCGACGAGGATGTCACCCGCGAGCTCGTCACGGCCTGCGGTGGCTCGCCCGTCACCTTCAGCCGGGCCTTCGACGAGGTGCCCGACCAGTACGCCGCCCTCGACGTGCTCGCCCGGCTGGGAGTGCACCGGATCCTCACGGCAGGCGGGCCGGGCCCGGCGGCGGACCACCACGACAGCCTCCGAGACCTCGTCCGTCACGCGCGGAACCGCCTGACCGTGCTCGCGGCCGGCGGTGTCCGGTCGGGGAACGTCGCCGCCCTGGTGGAGCGCACCGGGGTGTCCGAGGTGCACCTGCGCGCACCGGCGTCGTCGCCGACTCCCCACGGCACGCAGCCCTACGGCACGTCCGCCGACGAGGTCCGCGCGGTCCTCGCGGCCGTCGGCAGGATGGACCCATGACACCGAGGGTCGCCATCGCGGGCATGGCCATCGAGTCGAGCATCTATTCCGCCCACCGGGCCGGGTACCGCGACTTCGACGTCCGCGAGGGGCGCGCCGTGGTCGAGCGCTACGACTTCCTCGCCCCCGGGACGCCGCTCTGCGACGCGGCCGAGTGGGTCGGCGTGTTCTACGCGCGCTCGATCCCCGGGGGCCGGGTGCGCCGCGACGTCTACGACGACTTCCGCAGCCGCATCCTCACCGGCCTCGCCGAGGCGGGTCCGCTCGACGGCCTCTACCTCGACATCCACGGCGCCATGAGCGTGGAGGGGATGGACGACGCGGAGGGCGACCTGGTCGACGCGATCCGCGACGTCATCGGCACCGCGCCGCTCATCTCGGCCCCGATGGACCTGCACGGCAACGTCTCCGAGCGCCTCGCCCTCGGCGTGGACCTGCCAACGGCATACCGGCTCGCACCGCACGAGGACGCGTGGGAGACGCGCGAACGGGCGGCCCGGAACCTCCTGCGCTGGCTGGACCGTGGCGGTCGCCCGCACCGCGCCTGGGTGCGGGTGCCGATCCTGCTGCCGGGGGAGAAGACGTCCACCCGCGTCGAGCCGGCCCGCAGCCTGTACGCCGGGCTCGCCGACGTCGAGCGCCAGCCGGGCGTCACGGATGCCTCCATCTGGATCGGGTATGCGTGGGCGGACGAACCTCGTTGCCACGCCTCGGTTCTGGTCAGTGGTGGGGACGAGCAGGTGGTCGCGGTTCACGCCGCAGCCCTGGCCCACCGGCTGTGGGACGCGCGGGACGAGTTCGCGTTCGTCGGCCCGACGGGCACGCTGGTGGAGGGGGTCCGGGCCGGGCTCGCGCACGTGGCCGGCGGCGGGGCGCGTCCCTACCTGGTCAGCGACAGCGGCGACAACCCCGGCGCCGGAGGCACGGGTGACGTGACCTGGGCGCTGACCGAGCTGCTGGCCATGTCCGAGCTGACCCGCGACGACTCGCCGGTCGTCCACGTGGCGTCGATCTTCGACGAGGTCGCCATCGAGGAGCTCTTCGCAGCCCGACCCGGCGACACGGTCGCAGTGACCGCGGGGGCGAGGGTCGACGACCGGGTCTGTGGTCCGGTCCGCATCAGGGGCGAGCTGGTCAGCCTGCACGAGGGCGACCCCGACGCCGGCCGCATCGCGGTGGTCCGCTGCGGCGGGATCCGCGCCGTGGTCACCGAGTTCCGCAAGGCCTTCCACGACACCGCGGACTTCCGGGCGATCGGCCTCGAGCCCACCGACGCCGATGTCGTCGTGACCAAGATCGGCTACCTCGAGCCGACCCTGCACGACATCGCGCAGGGCTGGACGCTGGCGCTCACACCAGGCCCGGTGGACCAGGACCTCGAGCGCCTCGGGCACTCCCGGATCATGCGGCCGATGCACCCCTTCGACGCCTTCTCCGAACCGCCCGACCTCGCGGTCCGCGTCCTGCACGAACCCGACTGAGCCGTCCCGCGGCAGGGGACAAGGGCCCTAGCCGCGAAGTCGTGACGACGCCACAGTGGCGCCATGGGCGGGGAGGAGAGCAGGCAGGGTACGGCGCTGCCGACGAGCCTCGACATCGCGCGGGCGGCGCACCTCGACCCGATCACGGTGGTCGCCGAGAGGGCGGGCATCCCGGTCGAGCGGCTGGAGCCGTACGGGCGCCACGTCGCCAAGATCGACCTGCGGGCCATGGCTGACCTCGCCGACCGGCCGCGGGCGCGCTACGTCGTCGTCACCGCGATCACGCCCACCCCGCTGGGTGAGGGCAAGACCACGACGGCGGTCGGGCTCGCGCAGGGGCTGGCGGTGCTCGGGCACCGCGCGACCCTCGCCCTGCGCCAGCCGTCGATGGGGCCGACCTTCGGCATCAAGGGCGGCGCCGCCGGGGCCGGGTACAGCCAGGTGCTGCCGATGGAGCAGCTGAACCTGCACCTCACCGGGGACTTCCACGCCGTGACGGCGGCGCACAACCTCCTCGCCGCCATGGTCGCCAACCACCTGCACCACGGCAACGAGCTCGGCCTCGACCCCGCCAGCATCTCCTGGCGACGGGTGCTCGACGTCGACGACCGGGCCCTGCGCAACATCGTCGAGGGGCTGGGCGCGCGAGTCGACGGGGTCACCAGGCAGTCGGGGTTCGACATCACGGCGGCCAGCGAGGTCATGGTCATCCTCGGCCTCGCGACCTCGCTGCAGGACCTGCGGGCGCGGCTCGGTCGCGTCGTCGTCGGGTTCACCCGTGACGGCCACCCGGTCACCGCCGAGGACCTGCAGGCCGCGGGAGCCATGGCGGTGATCCTCAAGGACGCGTTGCAGCCGAACCTGTTGCAGACCACCGAGAACACGCCGGTGCTCGTGCACACCGGGCCCTTCGGCAACATCGCGACCGGAAACTCCTCGGTCATCGCTGACCGGATCGGGATCCACATCGGCGACTACCTGCTCACCGAGGCGGGGTTCGGCTCCGACATGGGAGCCGAGCGATTCTTCAACCTCAAGTGCCGGGTGTCGGGGCTGCAGCCGGACGCCGCTGTGCTCGTCGCCACGGTGCGCTCGCTCAAGGCGCACTCGGGCCACTACGCCGTGGTCGCGGGCCGGCCCCTGCCGCCGGAGATGCTCGAGGAGCGACCGCGCGCGGTGCTGGCCGGCGCGGACAACCTGCGCCGCCACATCGAGATCGTCCGGTCGTTCGGGGTGTCCCCGGTGGTGGCCGTGAACTCGTTCCCCTCCGACGCGCCTTCCGAGGTCGACGTGATCCGCCGGGTGGCGGAGGAGGAGGGTGTGCGCGTCGCGGTCTCGACGCACGTCGCGGACGGCGGGAAGGGCGCACGCGACCTCGCCCGGGCAGTGGTGGAGGCCTGCGCCGACGAGCACGACTTCCGCCCGACCTACGAGCTGGACGCACCGCTGCGCGACAAGATCGAGGCCCTGGCGACCGGCGTCTACGGTGCCGACGGGGTCGACTTCGCGCCGGCGGCCGCGAAGGACCTCGACCGGTTCGAGCTGCTCGGGTACGGCGCCTTCCCCGTGGTGGTGGCCAAGACGCACCTGTCGCTGTCGTCCGACCCCAGCCTGCGCGGCGTCCCTCGTGGCTGGCGGATGCCGGTGCGGGAGGTGCGTGCCGCGGCTGGCGCGGGCTACGTCTACGCGATCAGTGGTGACATGCGGACGATGCCGGGACTGCCCAGGCACCCGGCAGCCACCCGCATCGACCTCGACGAGGCCGGTGAGGTCGTCGGGCTCTTCTGACCACGCACGGCGCTGACGGTCCGGTCGGGGCACAGCCTCCCTTCAGGATCGGCGGCGCACAGTGCAGGTATGACGGAGCTCGGCCCGCAACCGCGGGCCAGGGCGCTCCGGGAGCCGGCCAGGTCGGCTGGCTCGACACGGGTGCACTGGCCGGCGATGGGGGCTGCCGCCGCCGCCCTCTGGTGCGCCGCCTGGTTCGCCGCCGACGTCCGCCGGGGCGGCGCGTCCTGGCACTTCTTCGTCCTCGGCGGGGGAGTGCTCGGCGACCTCGATGACGGCTCGCGGGCGGGGCTGCACGTGTATGCCGAGCACCCGCTCCTGCAGATCGGCCCCCTCGCCCTCGCCGCAGCCTGGGGCCTCGCGCGGGTCACCGACGGGCGGTCGCTGTTGGCCGCGCAGGTGGTGGGAGCGGGACTCGGCGCCGTCGTGCTCCTGCTCGTGCGCCGCGTCGCCCTGCGGGCGACGACCTCAACGGGAAGAATGCCGGAACCCGTTTCCAAGGAGAAGTTCCTCGTCGCCGCAGCGTGTTTCGCGCCGGTGTGGCTGTATGCCGCGGTCTCCTCGGTCCACCTCGACGACGTCCTCGCGCTGGCCTTCGGCCTGTCGGCACTCGCCCTGGTCCAGTCGGGTCGTCCCGTCTGGGCCGGCCTGGCGGTCGCCGCTGCGGTGGACTCCAAGCCCTGGGCACTGCCCCTGGCCGTGGTGCTCCTGGCCCTCGCCCCACAGCGTGCGCGCGTCGTCGGTGTGGGGGTCGCTGCCGTCGGGGTGCTCGCGGGGTGGCTGCCGTTCTTCCTCGCCGATCCCCGGACCGTCCGTGCTCTCCATTACACGATCGTCAACACCGCGATGTCCGGCCTGCGCGTCCTGCACGTGACGTCGGCGCGCACCCCGCCCTGGGACCGGCCACTGCAGGCCCTCGTGGGCGTGGCGCTCGGCCTGGCGGCCCTGCGCCGTGGACGGCTCACCGGCGTGCCCCTGCTGGTCATGGCCAGTCGGCTGGCGCTCGACCCCGGGACGAACCGCTACTACACGGCAGGGGTCGCCGCAGGGGCGCTGTTGTGGGACCTGACGGGCTCGCGCCGGCGCTGGCCGTGGTGGACGCTGTCGGTGCTGCTGGTGCTGCACCTCGCGCGCTGGGTGCCTGCGCTCAACCCGGTGCACGGACCGGCCCTGGTCCTGTTCGCCGTCCTCGCCGCCGCATCGGTGCTGTGGGTTCCTAGGTCCCGGAGGGTGATTCGACCCGCCGGATCATGGTCCACCCGGTCCAGCCCCGCTCCTCGAGCAGCTCCAACAGCCGTGGCGCGCAGGGCACCAGCTCGAGGAAGGCCGCGTCGAGCAGCTCCACCAGGTCGTCGCTGATCGGGAAGGGGTCCTCCACGCCCTCGGACTCTGCGGCGGCCGCCTCGATGAACGCGACCGCGCGGTCGGCCAGCTCGGGCAGGCGCGGGTCATCGGGGCCGACGTCGACCATGTCCGCGAGGTCGCGGTACAGCTCGCGGATCTCGGGCACCTCGACCTGCTGCCGCTTGATCGACATGAGCCCAGCGACCTGGTCGGGCATCTGTGCGGCGATGAGGATCCAGCTGTCGCGCTCGACCTCGATGAGCCGTTCGCGAAACCCCAGCTCCCGCAACCGGTCCAGGTAGGCGACGACCTCCCCAGGCAGGGCGAGGCTCTCACCGGCCACGAGCTGGGCGACGCGTTGCCGGTGGCGTTGGCGTTCGCGGATCTCCGCGCGCAGGCGGCGGTCGATGTCGTCGACCGCCGCCGCGAACTCGTCCTCGCCCGCCTCGAGCAACGCGCGGACCCGTGACAGGGGTACGCCGGCCTCCGCGAGGGTGCGGATCCGGATCAGCTCCACGACGGCCGCGGCGTCATACCGCCGGTAGCCCGAGTGGTCCCGCTCGGGCTCGGGCAGCAGGCCCTTGGCGTGGTAGTGCCGCACGGCACGCACGGTCACCCCCGCGTACGCGGCGAGCTGGCTGATCGTCAGCATGGCGCCATTCCACCACCCAGCCGGGACGGGTCCAGGCACATCCGTCAGGCGGCCTTGCGGCGATAGGTCGCCATGGCGAGCAGGTAGGCCACGACGAGGGCCCCGGCACACCAGGCGAGGGCCACCCAGATGTCGCCGCCGACCGGCTGCTCGGCGAACAGCCTCCGGATCGTGTCGACGATCGAGGTCACCGGCTGGTGCTCGGCGAAGGCACGCACCGGCCCGGGCATGCTCGCGGTGGGGACGAAGGCGGAGCTGACGAACGGCAGGAAGACCAGCGGGTAGGAGAAGGCACTGGCCCCGTCGACCGACTTCGCGGTCAGGCCGGGGACGACCGCCATCCAGGTCAGGGCCAGGGTGAACACGAGCAGGATGCCGCCGACGGCCAGCCACGCCAGCACTCCTGCACCGCTGCGGAACCCCATGAGCAGGGCGGCGAGCAGGACCAGCACCAGCGAGATGGCATTGGCCAGCACCGAGGTGAGGACGTGTGCCCACAGCACCGAGGACCGGGCGATCGGCATCGACTGGAAGCGTTCGAAGATGCCGCTCTGCAGGTCGAGGAAGAGGCGGAACGCGGTGTAGGAGACGCCCGTGGCGACGGTGATGAGCAGGATGCCGGGCAGCAGGTAGTCGACATAGCGGCCCGGCCCCGCCGAGATGGCGCCGCCGAAGACGTAGACGAACAGCAGCAGGAACGCGATCGGCATGACCGCCGTCGTGATGATCGTGTCGAGGCTGCGGGTGACGTGGCGCATCGACCGCCCGAGCAGGACGGTGGTGTCGGCGGCGAAGTGAGTGCTCATGCGTGCTCCTGGGTGAGGGCGAGGAAGACGTCCTCGAGGGTGGGCTGTTTCTCGACGTACTCGACCTGTGCCGGGGGCAGCAGCGCCTTGAGCTCGGCGAGGGTGCCGTCCACGAGGATCCGACCTTCGTGCAGGATCGCGATGCGGTCGGCGAGGGGCTCGGCCTCCTCGAGGTGCTGGGTCGTCAGCAGGACCGTCGTCCCGGCCGAGGCGAGCTGCTGGACCGCGGCCCAGACCTCGACGCGGGCCTGCGGGTCCAGCCCCGTGGTGGGCTCGTCGAGGAACACGACCGGCGGGTCGCCGATGAGGCTCATCGCGAGGTCGAGGCGCCGTCGCATGCCGCCCGACCAGGTGGAGACCCTGCGACCACCCGCCTCCGTGAGCGAGAAGCGGCGGAGGAGGTCGTCGGCGACCGTCCCGGGTGAGCCGACGTGGCGCAGCCTCGCGACCAGGACGAGGTTCTCCCGTCCGGTGAGCACCTCGTCGACGGCGGCGAACTGACCCGTGAGGCTGATCGACCGGCGCACGTCGGCCGGTTGCGTGGCCACGTCGTACCCGGCGACGGTGGCGGTGCCGCCGTCGGCGGCGAGCAGGGTCGACAGGATCCTGATGACGGTGGTCTTTCCTGCCCCGTTGGACCCGAGCAGGGCGACGATGCTGCCCGGCGGGACGTCGAGGTCGACGCCACGCAGGACGTGCAGGGCCTGGAACGACTTCTGCAGGCCCTCGACGTGGATGGCGGCCGGTGGTGGTTTCGTGGTCATGCCACGAGCGTGCAACCTTGACCCTGCGTCAAGGTCAAGCACCAGTTCGACCGGGGTGCAGCCGCAAGCCGGGCTTGGGTGGGTGGTTGCGAAAAGCGCTGTCCTGCAAAGGTCCTGCGAGCGACCGCACCGTGTTCGACCAGTTCGCCGCTGGGGGCCGGAGGTCCAGCCGCAGGACCTTGAGCACTGGTCGCGGGTGGCCCGTTTCACCTACGGCCCCCACCGTGAGGGCCAGCAGGTCGGGAGGTTCGAGGTGCCCGCAGGCACAGGGCTGGACGAGCTGCGGGTCGTCGTCTCGCCGGCGCAGGGTCAGGCCGACGTGCCGGTCGCCGTGACCACCTTCGACGTCGCGGGCTTCGAGCCACCGGTCCTGTGGGGAGGCGTGGCCCTCCTGCTGGTCAACGTCCTCGGCGCCGTGGTCCTCGCGACGTCGCCGCGCAGTCGTGGGCGGGAGCCGATCGACACCCTGGCCGGCCAGTCCGCCTCACTGACCGCGACCCGTCACTGACCTGGCGCGGTGTAGCTGACGTCCTGATGGCTGGCGGCGTCCACGTCCTCGGGGCTGAGCAGCACGACGGTCCGCACGTGCGTCAGCCCGCTGGCGTTGACCGCCATGGCGAGGGCGGCGGCCGCCCGGTTGTCCGGCAGCTCGCAGACCGTGAAGACGTCGTCGTCGCCGAACGCGAAGTCGAACGAGGCCATGCTCCCGCCGGCGGCCTGTGCCGCGTCGGAGATGACCTTGGCCCGGGCGCTGCCGCCCTTGGCCAGGACGCCCTGCATCCCGGAGCTCTCGTAGCGGGCGATGAACAGGTAGCGAGCCATGGCATACCTCCTGGGTGTCGACGAGGCCCGGCACCTCCAGCGTCGCCACCGCGAGGGTGTGCCGGATCCGCCATGCGGGTGAGATCCGGGGCGCTCGCCTCACCTGAGTGGATGGGCCTGCCCGCGCTCCAGCACCACCACGCGGTCACCGAGCCCCTCACGTTCGGCCGCCTGCGTGAAGTCGCTCAAGGGTGAGGTGAAGACGTCGTAGTCGTCGAAGTGGATGGGGATGGCCGTGCTCGGGTCGATGAGCCGCACGGCCTCCACGCCCTGCTCGGCGTCCATCGTCACCATGATCCCGAGCACCTTGGTGCCGCCGAGGTGGAAGAGCCCGAGGTCGACCTCGGGGTACCGCTTCGGGATCTGCCCCAGGTCGTCGTACATGAGCGTGTCGCCACTGACGTAGATCGTGGAGACCGCGGCGTCGTCGGCCTGCAGCACGCTGCCCATGACGTCGGGGAGCGCCAGGTCGCTGATGCCGGGGCCGTGGCGGCCCGGGCAGGAGGTGATGCGCAGCCGGCGGTCGCCCTTGCGCACCGTCGCGGCGTCCCAGGTGTCGAGCCCGACGGCCTGGCCGAACCCGAGCTCGTGCAGCTGGTCGCGGGCCTGGGGCGTCGTGACGACGGGCAGCGACCGGTCGAGCTTCGCCTGTGCGACCTGGTCGAAGTGGTCGCCGTGGTAGTGCGAGAGCAGCACGAGGTCGAGCGGTGGCAGCTCTTCGACCTCCATGGCGGGGTCGGTGAGGCGGGTGGCGTGGAGGCCGTGGCCAAGGTCGACCTTCTCGTGTCGGTGGACGAACGTCGGGTCGGTGAGGATCGTGAACCCGCCGTAGCGCAGCAGCACCGTCGCGTTGCCGATGAAGCGCACCGAGTCCTCCTCGCCGGTGTCGACCTGGTTCGGGGGCAGCTGCAGCTCGATGTCCATGCGCGCTCCCTACCCACCCGGCGCGAGGCCATACCCTGGCCGGGCGGGGACCTTGGCCCCTTGGCGTGGCCTGGTGGCGAGCGTGGACTGGTCCCGTGACCGGGCTCAGCAGACGTCGTCGGCTCGTTGCGGTCGCCGCGGTCGTGGCGGCCCTTCCCCTGGCTGCCTGCGGCGGCACCGACGGAACGGGCGGCGGCATGATGGGCGGAGGGTCGCGCGCCGGGACGGGGATGATGGGCGACAGCGGCATGGCCTACCGCCGGCTCACCTGCGCACCGCCCTCAGCCGTACCGGGCGAGGTGGTGCGGGTGCAGCTGTCCGACATGGGCATGAACGCGGTGGGCTCCGGCGACGCACCGAGGGGTGCGCGGATGGTGCTGCGCGCCACCCCGACGACGATCACCGCCGGCACGGTCTCCCTCCTGGTGGAGAACCTCGGCTGGCGCACCCACGAGTTGGTGGTCCTGCCCCTGGCGGCAGGTGCCGTCGAGGGCCGGCGGGTGCCCGGTGCGGACGGCAAGGTGGACGAGGCGGGAAGCCTCGGCGAGGCCTCGCGCTCGTGCGCGGCCGGGGAGGGTGACGGTATCGAGTCGGGCGCCGTGGGCTGGGTGACCCTGGATCTCGCGCCGGGCCACTACGAGCTGGTGTGCAACCTCACGAACCACTACGCCGACGGCATGCACGCGGAGCTGGTCGTCCGCTGAGACCTCGCCCTGGCCCTCGCGCGAGACCGCGCCCGCATCCTCACCAGGTGATCTCCTGGCACCCGGTGTGGGTGTCGGGCTCCACCTGCAGCGTCGCGTGCTCCACCCCGAACGACGCGCGCATCACGCGGCCGGCCTCGTCGAGGACCTCGTGGGCGTCGACCCCGGACGCGGTGACCAGGTGGGCGGTGGCGACGTTCATGCCGGACGTGAGCGTCCACAGGTGCAGGTCGTGGACGTCGGTCACGCCGGGCACCGCACCGAGTGCGCCGGCCACCTCGTCGGGGTCCATGCCGGCGGGCACGTGCTGGCCGAGGACGACGAGCACCTCGCGGCCCAGGGACACCGCCCGGACGGCGACGAACGCGGCGATCGCGAGCGCGATACCGGTGTCCCACCAGGCGCTGCCGGTCCAGGCGACGAGCGCGCCGGCGGCGACCACGCCCAGCGACCCGAGCGTGTCCGCCACGACCTCGAGGTAGGCGCCCTTGACGTTGAGCGACTCCGCGGCGCCCCCGCGCAGGAGCACGAGGGAGACCAGGTTGACCACGAGCCCCAGGGCGCCGACGACGAGCATCGGGCCGGAGGCGACGTCGGCACCTCGGCCGATCCGGCTCACCGCCTCGACCGCGATGTAGACCGAGACGGCGACCATGAGCAGCACCGCGAGGCCCGACGCGAAGACCTCTGCGCGGTAGGAGCCGAACGTCCGCCGGCCGGTGGTGTCGGCGCGGGTGGCGATCCGCGTGGCGAGCAGCGCAGCCCCGAGCGCGACCACGTCCGCGGCCATGTGGCCGGCGTCGCTGAGCAGGGCCAGCGAGCCGGAGGTGAGGGCGGTGACGAGCTCGACGACGAAGTAGGCGGCGACGAGGACGAAGGCCACCTGCAGCCGCCAGCGGTGGGCGGTCCCGGCGTGGCCGTGCGCGTGCGAGTGGCCGCCGCTCACGTGGCGGCCTGCTCGAGCGGGTGCATGGCTCGATCGTAGGCGTTCGGTCCGTGGTTCCGGCCGGGCCTGGCTCAGTCGAGCAGCGTGCCCACGTGGGCCAGGCGCTCCGGCACGAGGGTGTACCAGGCCCACGTGCCCCGGCGCTCGCGCGTGAGCAGGCCGGCTTCCACGAGGATGCGCAGGTGGTGGCTCATGGTCGGCTGGCTGAGGCCCACGGCCTCGGCGAGGTCCCGCACGCAGGCCTCACCGGCGGGTGAGCCCCTGACGATGCCCAGCACCTGGAGCCGGGCGGGGTCCGCCACCGCCTTGAGGAGGGCCGCCCTGCGCTCGGCCTCCTCCCGCGGCATGGTGGCACCGACGCGGATGGCGGGCAGCTCCTCTGCCCGGGAGCCACGGCGCGCGCCGGAGCCGGTCACAGCAGGACCCGCCGCCGAGTCAGCCATCGCACCTCACCCCTTCCCTCCATCGAGGATTGTCGATGGAGGGGAGGGGTGGCGCAAGCTGTGCACGCTGGCCGGTCCCTGTGCTGCAGTAGGGAGGTGGACGCAGCCGAGGTCGCCGACCGGTTCGGGCTGGGGCGCGCCCTGCGGCTCTCCGACGGGCCGGTGGCCCGCGGCCGGCAGGGCGAGGTGTGGCGCCTGGAGACCAGCGACGCCGTGTGGGCCGTCAAGGTGGGGCACGAGCGGCGTACCGAGCGGGAGGTCGCGCCCGCGACCGCCTTCCACGAGGCGGCGTACGCAGCCGGCGTGCCGACGCCGGTCGTGGTGCGCACCGTGGACGGCGCGGTGCTGGCGGACAGCGGGCCGCACCAGGTGAGGGTCCACGGCTGGGTGGACCTCGGCGCCCCCGACCCGCTGCTCGACCCCGCCGTGGTGGGGGCCGTGGTGGCAGCCGTGCACCGGGTCCCGTACGACGGCGGCGGCGAGCCGGACGCGTGGTCGCACACGCCGCTCGGCGCTGCGCGCTGGGACGAGCTGCTCGCCCGGCTGCGTGCGGCGCGGGCGCCTTTCGCCGAACCGCTCGCAGGCCTGCGCGACGAGCTGGTCGCACTGGAGAGGTGGATGGAGCCGCCGTCGCAGCTGCGCACCTGCCACCGCGACCTGTGGGCCGACAACGTGCTGCCCGCCGCGGACGGTGGGGTCTGCGTCGTCGACTGGGACCAGAGCGGCCCGGCCGACCCGAGCCACGAGCTCGCCTGCGTCCTCTTCGAGTTCGGGCGCACCGACCCCGGCCGGGCCAGGGCGCTCACGGGCGCCTACGCCGAGGTCGGGGGACCCGGTGCGGTCACGCGCCGCGGGCACTTCTCCATGCTCATCGCCCAGCTCGGCCACATCACCGAGACGGCCGCGGGCGACTGGCTGGCGCCGAACCGGCGGTCGCCGACGAGGGACGACGCCGAGGCGTGGGTCGGCGAGGTCATCAGTGAGCCGCACACGAGGCGGGTGCTCGACGACCTCCTCGCCGCCGTGGCCTCCGGCAGCCAGGACACCGGCGGGAGCGTCGTGACCCCCGGCAGGCAGGACACCGGCGATGCGGCTCCGCCTGTGTGAGAATCCTGGCACGAGCCGAAATGCCGCGATCGAGGCAAAGGGGGGCCGGTGGTGCAGAGCCGGGGCGTGCGCATCCTCGTCGCCGAGGACGACGAGGACATCCGTGTCCTCGTCGAGCGCATTTTTGCCCACGTGGGGGTTGCCGTGAGCTCGGTCGCCGACGGCGCGGCGGCGCTGCGGGGGCTCGCCGACCAGCCGCCGGACTGCCTCGTCGTCGACCCGCGGATGCCCGACGTCGACGGCATGGACGTGCTGTCCGAGCTGGCGAGGTCGGGCTCCACGGTGCCGGTGGTCCTGCTGACCGCCTCGGTGGAGCCCGAGGTGGAGGTGCAGGCGTTGGCCGCCGGGGCCGTGGCAGTGGTGCGCAAGCCGTTCCAGACCAAGGTGCTGGTGTCGGTCGTCGCCCGGGCCATCCGTGGTGCCCAGCCGGATCGTGAGCTGCCCCCGCGGCTCGTCGAGCTGGCCGGGGCCTGAGCTCAGGGTCTGTCCGGCTGGTGGGTCCTCGAGCCGGCGGCCGGCGGGGGCGTCGCGCCGGAACCGGTGTCGACCTGGACTCCCAGCCGTGACTCGAGGCGGCCCAGGGTGTCGAGCGCGTTGGTGAGGTCCTCGAGGACGTCGCCGCCGGCCACCCCACTCGTGGCGGACTCGTGAGCCAGCTCGAGGTGCCCGCGCAGCGCCGCGAGGATGTTGCGCACCCGGTGGTCGACGTCGTCAGCCACCGGCCACCGTCCCACCAGCCTCCCGAGCGGCCGGGGCGACGGGCGCCACCCAGCGGTAGCCGATCCGCGTCTCGGTGCGGATGAAGCGCGGCTCCTTGGAGTCGTCGCCGAGCTTGCGCCGCAACGAGCGCAGGTGCGCCCGGAGCGTCTGCAGCGTCTCCTCGCCGTGGCCGGCCCCCCAGACCTTGCCGATGAGGTACTGGTGGGTCAGCAGCTTGCCGGGCTGGGACACGAACAGCTGCAGCAACCGCCACTCCGTGGGGGTCAGCCGCACGGTCGCTCCCTCGAGCGACACCGACTTCAGGCCCAGGTCGACCACCAGGCCGTCCGAGGTCACCGTCGACGAGTCGGGGGTGGCGCCGGCGCGACGCAGCAGGGCCCGCACCCGGGCCCGGAGCTCGCCGAGCCCGAACGGCTTCTCCAGGTAGTCGTCGGCCCCCTCGTCGAGCGCCTCGATCTTGCGCTGCTCCTCGCCGTCGCCGGACAGCACCAGCACGGGCACGCTGCTCCAGGTGCGCACGCGCCGCAGGACCTCGGTGCCGTCGATGTCGGGCAGGTTGAGGTCGAGGACGATCAGGTCGGGGGAGCCGGCGGCGGTGAGCGCCACGGCGTCCAGGCCCGTGCGCGAGGACTCGATGTCGTACCCCTCCCGCTCCAGGGCGCGGGTCAGGGCCGTCACGATCTGTGCCTCGTCGTCGACCACCAGCAGCCGGGCCATGGGCCCGAGTCTAGGTCCACGTCTTCACGGCATCTTCACGCAGCGGCTGGGGCAGGGCGTCGCCTCCTTCATGCGCGGCGGGGCACGATGGGGCACGGCACCCCCCGGGTGTCGGTCACGGCCCTGGGTTTCCCCTCCACGGGGCCGCAGTGACCGGACGGGCTCGATGGGACCCCCTGCACCCTTCGAGCCCGTCCCCGCCCCGGATGAGGAATGCTGGTGTCATGCCCCTCGCGCTCATCGCCGACGACGACGCGGACATCCGCGAGCTGCTCTCCCTCGCGGTGGGTCGCACGGGTGCCCAGACGGTCGTGGCGGAGGACGGCCGCGAGGCCGTGCACATGCTGGAGACGTTGTCCCCCGACATCGTCCTGCTCGACGTCCAGATGCCCGGTCTGAGCGGCATCGAGGTGTGCTGGTGGATCCGGCGGCAGCGGCACCTGCTCGAGGTGCCCGTCATCCTCGTGAGCTCGCGCACCTCTCCCTTCGAGATCGACGCCGGGCTGCTCGCCGGGGCCAACAGCTACATCACCAAGCCGTTCAGCCCGGCCCACATCATGGCCGTGGTGACCCAGCTGCTCATGGAGCGCACCGAGCTGCACCCGCCGTCGGTCGTCGTCATCCCCTCGCTGCCGGGCATCCCGGGCGACTGACCGTGACCGCGAGCGCTGCCGCGCGACCCTGGGGAGCGTCGGTCCGCCGGTGGCGCCGGGGCGTCCTCGGTGCGGCGCTGCTGCTGCTCGTCTTCGTCCTCATGCTCGGGTCCGTGGCCCTGGCCCCGCGGGGCGGCACCGTGGCCGCGTGGTGGCCCGCGGCCGGGGTGAGCGCCGGCGCGGTGCTGCTGGCCCGTGGCCCCCGGCGTCGCTGGGTCATGGTCGGCGGCGTCTGGGCCGTGTGCTTCCTGGCCAACCTCATCGGGGGTCGCGCCACGGGCGCTGCCCTGGGGTACTCCGTCGCGAACACGGCCGAGTGCGCGGTGGTGGTCGTGCTCATGACCGAGCTCGGCGGCCCCGGTCGCTCGCTGCGCACCATGGCCGACTTCTCCCGGCTGCTTCTCGCCTCGGTGGCCGGTGCCCTCGTCGCGGGCGGTGTCGGCGGCCTGACGGCGGCGACGCTCACCGGCGGCGACCTGCTGCTGGCCTGGCGGGCCATCGGTGCCGCCCACCTGGCCGCCCTGCTCGTGATCCTGCCGCTGTTCCTGGCGCGGGCGGGTGCCGTGGCACGACCGCTCTGGGAGCTCGTCGTCCAGTGGGCGGCGCTGCTGGCCGTCTCCTCCGTCGTCTTCGGCCTTGCCAGCGGGCTGCCGGTCGCCTTCGTCGCCATACCCGTCCTGGTCTGGGGCGCGCTGCGCAACTCGGTGCGCACGACCGCCATCCAGCTGTTGGTGCTCGGGGTGGTCGTCAGCCTCTTCACCGCGCACGGCACCGGTCCGCTCGCCCTCACCGCCACCGGCGGCCGCGTGGACCCCGACGAGGTCTCGGGGCTGGTGCAGGTGTTCCTCGCCGTGTGCGCGTTCACGGTGCTGCCCCTGGCGCTGACCGTGCAGCAGGGCCGTGACCTGCTGGCCCGGGTCACCGACAGCGAGGAGCTGTTCCGCCAGGGCTTCGCCGACGCGATGCTGGGGATGTTCATCCTGCGCTGCGAGGACGACCACCCCCGCGCGGTGGAGCTCAACGACGTCGCCGCCCGCCTGCTGGGACGACGGCGCGAGGAGCTCCTCGGCGGTGGTGACTGGCTCGGGCACTTCCTGCAGCCAGGCCGTGAGGAGGTCCGCGAGGGGCTGCTGGCGCTCATCGCCGGCGACCGTAGGGGCTGGCGCGGTGAGGTGCAGCTGGCCGGAGAGCCCTCCCGGTGGCTCGAGCTGGTGTTCTCGCCGCTGCGCCGTGACGCCCGCGACCACATGTTCACGGTGCAGCTCGTCGACACGACCGAGCAGCACGCAGCCCGCCAGGTGCTCGAGGCGGCCCTGGTCAAGGAACGTGAGCTCGTGCGCGACCTGCACCGGCTCAACGACTCCAAGTCCACCTTCGTGTCGTCGGTCAGCCACGAGCTGAGGACGCCGGTGACCAGCGTGGTCGGCTACACCGAGATGCTCATGGACGGCATCGGTGGTGAGGTGAACGCCGACCAGCGCGACATGCTCACCCGCATACGCCGCAACGGCCAGCGCCTCATGGTGCTCATCGAGGACCTGCTCACCGCCTCCCGCCTCGAGTCGGGCGCCTCCCGCCTGGAGCTGAGCGACCTCGACCTGCGCACCTGCGCACAGGAGGCGGTCGACGGCCTGCACCCCCTGCTGCGCGACCGTGACCTGTCGGTCGAGCTCGTGCTGGACGCCGAGCCGCTCATGGTGCTCGCCGATGCCGCGCAGGTGGAGCGGCTCCTGGCCAACCTGCTCAGCAACGCCGTGAAGTTCACGCCCGACGGTGGGTCGGTGACCGTGACGGCCGGGCGCGCGGGCCGGCTGGCGACCCTTGCCGTCGCCGACACCGGCATGGGGGTACCCGAGGACGAGCAGGACCAGCTCTTCAGCCGCTTCTTCCGCTCCTCGACGGCCCAGCGCCGTGCGATCCCCGGCACCGGCATCGGGCTGTCCATCGTGCGGGCGATCGCGAGCCAGCACGGCGGGTCCGTTTCAGCGGTGTCCAAGGAGGGCATCGGGTCCACGTTCACGCTGTCGATGCCGCTGCAGGGCGCGGTGACCCCGATCCCGCCCGCCCTGCTGCCGTTGGCGGCGGACCTCGGCCACCGTCCCGAGTCGCCCGGCCGCGACGGACACCTCGATGAAGGAGAGCAGTGAAAGCACACTTCCGGCTCGACACACACCCGGTCGCGGATGCGGCGAACGTCGTCGAGGGCGACCACTACCGGATCACGGTCCTCGACCCCGGGCTGGTGCGGCTGGAGTACAGCCCCACGGGTGAGTTCGAGGACCGTGCCTCGCAGATGGCCCTCAACCGCGCCTTCCCACCGTGCGACTTCACGCTGACCCGCGGCGACGGTCCCGAGGGGCAGCTGGAGATCAGCACCGACCGGCTGCACCTGACGTACGACTGCGGCGAGTTCACCACCCACGGACTGTCGGTGCGCGCCAAGGGCGGCTTCCACTCCAACGACAGCGTCTGGCGCTACGGCGTCGACAGCCCCAACCTCGGGGGCACGGCCCGCACCCTCGACGACGTCGACGGCGCCATCGAGCTGGAGGGCGGCGTGCTCGCCTACGACGGCGTCGCCATGGTGGACGACTCCTCGACGGTCCTGCTCACCGACGAGGGCTGGATCGCCTCGCGCCGCAACGGAAACCTCGACCTGTACGTCTTCGCCTTCGGCCGTGACTTCACGCGCGCGCTCGAGGTGCTCTACACCCTCACGGGCCCGGCGCCGGTCCTGCCGAGCTACGCCCTGGGCAACTGGTGGAGCCGCTACCACCCGTACTCCGCCGACGAGTACCTCGCGCTGATGGACCGGTTCCGCGACGAGCACGTGCCCCTGTCCGTCGCCGTCATCGACATGGACTGGCACCTCGTCGACATCGACCCGCGGTACGGCAGCGGCTGGACGGGCTACACCTGGAACACCGACCTCTTCCCGGACCCGCAGGCGTTCCTCGACGGACTGCACGGGCGTGGCCTGGCGACGTCGCTCAACGTGCACCCGGCCGAGGGCGTCCACGCCCACGAGAAGGCCTACCGGGCCATGGCCGAGCGCGTCGGCGTCGACCCGGAGTCCGAGGTGGCGGTGGCATTCGACCCCACCGACCCCGACTTCCTCGAGGCCTACTTCGAGGAGCTGCACCACCCGCTGGAGCGCGAGGGCGTCGACTTCTGGTGGCTCGACTGGCAGCAGGGCGGCGTCACCCGGGTGCCGGGTCTGGACCCGCTGTGGCTGCTCAACCACTTCCACTACCTCGACTCCGGCCGCGACGGCCGGCGCCCGCTGACCTTCTCGCGCTACGCCGGCATCGGCAGCCACCGTTACCCGATCGGGTTCTCCGGCGACACCGTCATCTCGTGGGAGTCCCTCGACTTCCAACCCCGTTTCACCGCAACGGCATCCAACGCCGGGTACGGCTGGTGGAGCCACGACATCGGCGGGCACTTCAAGGGCTACAAGGACGACGAGCTCGCGACCCGGTGGGTGCAGCTCGGCGTCTTCTCCCCGGTCAACCGCCTCCACTCGGGACTGAACCCGTTCAACACCAAGGAGCCCTGGCGCTTCGGGGCGCGGGCGCGCGAGGTGATGTCGGAGTTCCTGCGGCTGCGCCACCAGCTGCTGCCCTACCTCGCCACCATGAACGTCCGGGCGCACGAGGGCCGCCCGGTCGTCGAGCCCATGTACTACTCCCACCCCGACGAGCCGGCTGCCTACAGCGTGCCCAACCAGTTCATGTTCGGCACCGAGCTGCTCGTCGCCCCCATCACCACGCCCGCCGACCGGGAGACCGGGCTCGCCCGGGTCAAGGCCTGGCTGCCCGAGGGGGAGTGGGTCGACGTGTTCACCGGCACCACGTACCGCGGTGGTCGCTCACTGCACCTGTACCGCGACCTCGGCTCGATCCCGGTGCTCGCGCGGGCCGGTGCCGTGGTGCCGATGGTCCCGGCCGACGCCGTGACCTTCGGCACCGACCTGCCCTCGCGGGTCGAGGTCCGCGTGCACGCCGGTGCCGACGGCGCGTTCACCCTCGTCGAGGACCGCGACGACTCACGCTGGGCCCGCACCCACCTGTCATGGGACGACGCCGCGGGCAGCCTCACGGTGCACGACGTCGAGGGAGACGCCTCGACCCTGCCTGTCGACCGCAGCTACGAGACCGTCGTCGTGGGTGGCGAGCAGGACGCCCTGGCAAGGGTCTTCGACGTCCTGGACCGCGCGCAGACGGGGTTCGAGCTCAAGGCCGCGGCGTACGACGCGGTCCGCACCAGCGCCACGCCCGCGGACGCCCTGGTCGCGCTGCAGGCGCTCGAGGTCTCACCGTTCCTGCTCGGCGCCGTGTCGGAGCTGCTGATGGCCCGCTGAACGCGGCGCGAGGGCAGCCCGGTCCGGGGTGAGGTGAGCGCGGCGTCAGCCGAACAGGGTCCCGTCGCTGATCGCCTCGGCGTCCGCGCGCAGGTCGGCGTCGCGGACGGTGAAGCCGTCGCCCACCCGGGCGCGCAGGCGGCGTACGAGCTCGTCGTGGACCGCCCCGACAGGCTGGCCCGCGAGCTCGTCGCGGACCTCGCGCAACGTGGCCCGCAGCACTGCGTTGGCCGCGTCGAGCCGGGCGACGTCCTCGTCGTCGATCATCATGCCCACGGTCCCCGGGGCGAACTCGAACCGCGTCACGGGGCAAGCCTGCCGTGTCAGACCCAGCTGGGGAACCACATCCGCAGCGACCACTGGTCCTGCGGGATGACCTGGGCGGTGTAGATCGGCCAGAAGAACGCGAAGATCGCCAGGGTGAGCAGGCAGTAGGCGCCCACGACGTAGAGGCCGACCTCGCGCCGGCGCCGCGACGCGGTGCGGGTGCCGAGCGCCAGGCCGAGCACGAACACCACGGCCAGCACGACCCACGGCTCGAACGCGACCGTGTAGAAGGAGTAGATGGTCCGCTCCTCGAGGTCGAACCAGGGCAGGTAGCCGCCGACCAGGCCCATGAGGACGGCCCCGGCGCGCCAGTCGCGGCGGAAGAGCAGGTAGTAGAGGAGCACGATGATCGCGGCTGCGCCCAGCCACCAGATGGAGACGGTGCCGATCGAGGTGATCGCCTTGGAGCACTGCGCGACGGTGCAGCCGTCCTCACCGCGCTTGGGCCCCTCGTAGAAGAACGACGTCGGCCGGCCCTGGACGACCCACGACCACGGGTTGGTGCGGTAGGGGTGGTCGTCGTTGAGCGTGATGTGGAACTTCAGGATCTCCTGGTGGTAGTGCCACAGCGAGCGCACCGCATCGGGGACCCAGGGCGCCTCCTTCGAGGGGTGGACCGCGCCCCACTGCCGGTCGTACCCGAGGGGGGAGCGGAACCACCCGACCCACGACACGAGGTAGGTGACGAGGGTGGCGCCGACCATGACGAGCGCGGCCCACAGGCCGTCGCGGACGACCATGCCGGAGAACCGCCGACCCACCCCGACGGCCCGACGGGCGCCGAGGTCCCACCAGACGGTCATGAGCCCGAACGCCACGAGGAAGAACAGCCCCGACCACTTGGTGCCGGTGGCGAGGCCGAGGCAGATGCCTGCGACCCAGCGCCACGGACGCCAGCCCAGCCACGGCCCGAGCCCCGTCGCGAGCTGGCGCGGCGTCATGGCGGCGGCCTTCTCGGCGAGGATCGCCCGGGTGCGGTCACGGTCGATGAGGAGCGCGCAGAAGGCCGCGAGCGCCCAGAACATGACGATGAGGTCGAGCAGCCCGGTGCGCGACTGGACGAAGTGGTGCCCCTCGAACGCGAGCAGGAACGCCGCCAGCGTGCCGAGCAACGACGACCCGAAGAGGCGACGCGCGGCGCGCCCGACCATGAGGATCGACAAGGTGCCGAGGACGCAGACCGAGAAGCGCCAGCCCCACGACGAGGTCGTGCCGAAGAGGTGCTCCCCGACCGCGATGATCCACTTGCCGACGGGTGGGTGGACCACGAGGTCGCCCTCGGTGCCGAAGACGTCGGGCGTGCCACGGGTGAACAGCTCGTCCGGCTTCTTGAGCGAGTCGGGGACCCGCATCTCCACGCCGTACTCGAGCATCGAGACGCCCTGCTTGACGTAGTAGGTCTCGTCGAACACCAGCTGGTGCGGGCGGCCCAGGGACCAGAAACGCATGAGGCCACCGACCACGGCGAAGAACAGGGGGCCGAGCCAGCCCCAGAGCGTGTCGGTGGGCCGGAACCCGAGCAGGCGTGATCGCAGCTCGTCCGTCCGGGTCATGCGCGACATCGTATGCACAGCAGGCCTGACAGGATGACCGACGTGACACCACAGCCAGAGGCAGGCGTCCTCGTCCTCGCGGCGACCCCGATCGGTGACCCCCGGGACGCCGCCCCGCGGCTGGCGGCCGAGCTCGGGTCCGCCGACGTCGTCGCGGCCGAGGACACCCGCCGCCTGCGGCGCCTGTGCGCCGAGCTCGGCGTGACGCCGGGTGGCGCGGTGCTCAGCTACCACGAGCACAACGAGGCCTCCCGGACGCCGGAGCTCGTCGAGCGCCTGCGCGCCGGCGAGCGGGTGGTCGTCGTGACCGATGCCGGCATGCCGTCGGTGTCGGACCCCGGGTACCGCCTGGTCGACGCCGCGGTGGCCGCCGGCATCCGGGTGACCTGCGTCCCCGGACCCAGTGCGGTGCTGATGGCGCTCGCGGTGTCGGGGCTCCCCGTCGACCGCTTCTGCTTCGAGGGCTTCCTGCCGCGCAAGGCCGGTGAGCGCGGGCGCGTGCTGGCGGCCCTGGCCGACGAGCGCCGGACGATGGTGTTCTTCGAGGCGCCGCACCGCATCGAGGCGAGCCTGCAGGCGATGGCGGAGGCCTGGGGCGGCGACCGGCGCGCGGCCGTGTGCCGCGAGCTCACCAAGACCTACGAGGAGGTCCGCCGCGGCGGCCTCGCCGAGCTCGCTGCCTGGGCCGCCGACGGGGTGCGCGGTGAGATCACGGTCGTCGTGGCCGGCGCGATCCCGAGGGTGACCTCGGTGGACGAGGCGCTGCCCTCGATACGGGAGCGCGTCGAGGCGGGGGAGCGGCTCAAGGACGTGTGCGCCGACGTCGCCGCCGCGACGGGACTGTCCAAGAAGACCCTCTACGACGCCTACGTCCAACTGGGGTGATTCGGGCGTATCGTGCCCGGCACGGGGGCGCGGAAGGGGTGCCTCCCATCTCACGGAGGTCACCCATGTCCCGTCCGCCACGTCGCGCCCTCGCGGCCGTCGTCCCGCTCGCCGTCGCCCTCGGGCTCGCCGGCTGTGGTTCCGAGAAGGAGCCGGCCGCAGCGAGCGGTTCCTCGAAGTCGTCGTCGTCGAGCAGCACCACCACCGAGGCCAAGCCGCCCTCGGCCTCCGAGCTCTACGCGCAGGCCCGCAAGACCGCCCTCGCCTCCGAGAGCGGCCACATCTCGGGCGAGTTCACCGATGCCGGTGACACCCTGTCGATCGACCTCGCCGGCACCGTCGACGGCAGCAACCAGAGCCTCGAGCTGGGCCAGGGCGCCGACTCCAAGATCACGATCCTCACCGTCGGCGGCAAGAACTACCTGTCGGCCACCGAGGACTTCTGGGCCCAACAGGTGGGTGCGACCCGGGCGAAGACCCTGCGGGACAAGTACGTGAACCTGCCTGCCGCGCAGGCGAAGGAGTTCGGCGACCTGACGATCAAGGGCATGCTCACGGACATGTTCGACGACAAGGAGCTGAGCGTCCTCGAGGGCGCCAACACCCGGGTCTCCAAGACCACCGTCGACGGCGCCGACGCCTGGAAGCTCACCGAGCGGACCGGTGGCGACGGGGCGGCGCTGCTCGTCTCGGCCGACGGCAAGGCGACGCTGCTGCGCATCGAGGGGCCGAAGGACAGCCCGGGCAAGCTCGACTTCAGCGAGTGGGACAAGGTCCCGGCCGTCACGGCTCCGGCGCCCAGCAAGGTCATCGACCTGCCGAAGAAGTAGGCAGCCTCACTGCCGGGATCGCGCCGGCCCGGCCGCGGCGCGCCCTCCTCAGGACAGGAACGACAGGTGGTCCTTGAGGAGGGCGTAGCCGACGAACGCCACGACGTCGAGCACGGTGTGCGCGACCACGAGCGGTCCGACCCGCTTGGTCCGGGTGTAGACCCACCCGAAGAACAGCCCCATGACGATGTTGCCGACGAAGCCGCCGAAGCCCTGGTACAGGTGGTACGAGCCGCGGATCAGGGCAGAGGTCACCACCACTGCCGGCAGCGACCAGCCGGCCTGGCGCCACCGGGTGAAGAGGTAGCCGATCATGACCACCTCCTCCAGGACGGCGTTCTGGACGGCGGCCAGGACGAGCACGGGCACCGTCCACCAGTGGTCGGTCAGGTTCGCCGCCGCGACGGTGGTGTTCGCACCCAAGGCCTTGGCCGCGGCGTACAGCCCGAGCCCGGGCAGGCCCACGGCGGCGGCGAGGGCCAGGCCGCGGAGCAGGTCCTGACCGGGCCGGCGCAGGTCGGCCCCGATCGCGTGGTGTGCGTCGGGGCGCTCGCGCCGCAGGAGGTGCAGGGCGAGGGCGACCGGCACGAGCGGCAGGACGATCCGCGCCAGCTGGTAGGCGAGGTCGAGCCAGGGCCGGTCGGGCGTGACCGACGAGTTCATCGTCGTCGTCTGCTGGTTGAGGGCCACCTGCTGGGTGAGCTTGTCGACGAGCTGGAGCACCGAGTAGATGGCGGAGGCGCCCAGGCTGACACCGAGGACCAGGACCGTCTCGGTGACCAGGCTGCGGCGTGACAGCGGGGTGGAGACGGTCATGGGGCCAGTCTCTCCGCTGACGCTGGACGGTTCATGCGAGGGCGGGCCTTCGGTCGCGGACGGGTCAGGCATGGGCGGCCCGTCGGTCGCGGACGGGTCAGGCAAGGGCGGCCCTTCGGTCGCGCCGCCGCCGCCAGCGGCGGACCTTCAGCCACAGCCAGATGAGCAGCCACGCGAGGGCCACGAGCAGGAGCACCACGAGCACCGGGACGAACACGGCCACGAGGCTGAGCCCGACCGACGCCCCGTCCTCGACTGTCGAGGCGACCGGCGCCCCGAACCCGAGCGTGCCGGCGTTGATCGCCGGCCGGGCGACGGTCTTGCCGGTGTGGACGAGGCCGGACACCAGGACGCCGAGGACGACGCCGACCCACGGGTGCGTGGTCATCCAGGTCGATCGGTCGAGGTCCTCAGCGGCCGACGTGGCGGCGAACACCAGTCCGCCCGACGTGGGCCGGATGAAGGTCTGCACAGCGTCGTTGACCGTGTCGACAGCGGGGATCTTGTCGAGGACCACCTCGGCGAGCAACAGGACCACGCCGATGCCGATGGCCCACCACGACTCGACCCAGGCGTAGGACTGCGGCAGCGTGATGACGTCGCTGAAGCGGGCGATGAGGGCGACGAGCAGGAAGGGGATGTAGGCGTTGAGCCCCGCGGCCGCGGACAGCCCCATGCCGGTCAGTGCGGCGATCATCGGCCACCTCCTGTGGACGGGCGGGTGCGCCCGTGGGGACATGTCTACTCGACCCGGCGTGGTGCCGCGCGCGAGGAGGCGCGCGGGTCGGGTGGGCCCTGGATACCGGGCGAGTGGCCGAAAGTTGGCGGCGCGGGCGGAGGGGAGGGGCTGGATACCGGGCGAGTGGCCGAAAGTTGGGGGCGGGGGGCGGAAGGGGAGGGGCTGGATACCGGGCGAGTGGCCGAAAGTTGGGGCGCTGGCGGAGGGGAGGGGCTGGATACCGGGCGAGTGGCCGAAAGTTGGGGGCGGGGGGCGGAAGGGGGGTGGGCGCTCAGCGTTCGTCGCGACCGGGGAAGTGGCGCCGCCACTGCGGGTCCAGCCGGCGCGGCACCCGTATGCCGTGCGTGCGCATGGCCGCCGCCACGCGAGCCAGCACGCCGGCCGGGTCGCCGTACAGCTGCGAGGCCAACACCACGACGAAGCTCCAGCCCTCCGACTCCAGGTCCTCGCGACGCAGCAGGTCGCTCTCCCACTGCCCCTGCCGCTCGATGTGGTGGCGGCCGTCGAACTCGATGCCCAGCCGCTGGTCCGGGAACGACAGGTCGATGCGGTACCGCACGCGCCCGTCCTGGTCCGCGACGTCGATGTTGACGACCGGCTCGGGCAACCCCGCGAGCACCAGAAGCATGCGCAGCCGTGACTCCATCGGCGAGTCGACGCGGTCACGGACGAATGCCGCCGCCCGCCGCACCAGCGTCCGGTGCGTGCCGTCCCACGTCGCGGCGGCATCGACGAGGCGTTGGGGAGTGGTCGCGCCCGCACGGACGAGCGAGTCGCCGAGGACCACGAGGTCGACGAGGTCGCACCACCGGCCGAGGTCGAGGAACGTCCGTTCCGCAGACGTCATCGGCAGCCCCCGCCGGGTCACGGGCACCGGCATGCGCACGACTCGGTGCGGGCGTATGCCGGCCACCTTGGGGCGGTGGACCCTGGGCACGGTGAGGTGGACGTCGGAGGAGTCCGGCGGCACCCCGCCCCAGAGCCGAGCCGCCGTGTGGTGCGTGACGACGGCGGTCGGGGGCGAGATGGTCAGCGCTGCCAGCGCCCTCATCACCAGGGTCGGGGCGACATCGGCGGAGAGGTGGACGCCCCAGAAGACCTGGTGGTACGCGGAGCTGGCGAGCGCGGCGTCGTCGATGCCCGCCCGAAGCGCCTCGGCGCGAGTGAACGGGAGCCGCGGGTCGAGGGTGCGGAGGGGAAGCTTGCGACGAGGCACCGTCCCACGGTCCCCGATGACGAGGCGGCGCGGTTCGTGTTGTCCACAGGCTTCCGCGGCGTTGCCCCGCCCAGCTCTCGGGCGAGTGGTCCAAAGTTGGGGCGCGCGGGCGCCGGGCGGGCTGGATACCGGGCGAGTGGCCGAAAGTTCGGGGTGCGCGGGCGCCGGGCGGGCTGGATACCGGGCGAGTGGCCGAAAGTTCGGGGTGCGCGGGCGTCGGGCGGGCTGGATACCGGGCGAGTGGCCGAAAGTCGGGGAGGCCACGTGGCGCAGGTGAGGGGGACGGTCGCGGGGAGGGGAGGGGAGAGGGGTGGTGGGTTGGTGCGGGCGGAAGTTCGGGGCGTGGGTGGTCCCCCTAGGATTCGGGGGTGAGCAAAGTCCTGTCTGCCGTCGCCTGGCCGTACGCCAACGGCCCCCGGCACCTCGGCCACGTGGCCGGGTTCGCCGTGCCCTCCGACGTGTTCAGCCGTTACATGCGGATGGCCGGCCACGACGTGCTCATGGTCAGCGGGTCCGATGAGCACGGCACACCGATCCTTGTCCTCGCCGACCAGCAGGGCGTGACCGCGCGCGAGCTCGTCGACAAGAACCACGCGATCATCGCCCACGAGCTCGCCGACCTCGGCTGCTCCTACGACCTCTACACCCGCACCACGACGGACAACCACTACTCGGTGGCGCAGGAGCTGTTCACCCAGGTCTGGAAGAACGGCTACATGGTCGAGCAGACCACCCGCGGCGCGATCTCGCCGTCGACGGGCCGCACGCTGCCCGACCGCTACATCGAGGGCACCTGCCCGATCTGCTCCTACCCCGAGGCCCGCGGCGACCAGTGCGACAACTGCGGCAACCAGCTCGACCCCACCGAGCTCATCAACCCGCGGTCGAAGGTCAACGGCGAGACGCCGGAGTTCATCGAGACGCAGCACTTCTTCCTCGACCTGCCCGCGCTCGCCGACGCCCTGCGCGAGTGGCTCGAGGACCGCGAGGCGAGCGGCACGTGGCGCCCCAACGTCATCAAGTTCAGCCTCAACATCCTCGACGACATCCGCCCGCGCGCCATGACCCGCGACATCGACTGGGGCATCCCGGTGCCGCTCGACGGCTGGCGCGACCAGCCCACCAAGCGGCTCTACGTCTGGTTCGACGCGGTCGTCGGTTACCTGTCGGCCTCGGTCGAGTGGGCTCGCCGCCTCGGGGAGCCGGAGCGCTGGCGCGAGTGGTGGAACGACCCCGAGGCCGTGTCCTACTACTTCATGGGCAAGGACAACATCACCTTCCACTCCCAGATCTGGCCGGCCGAGCTGCTCGGGTATGCCGGGCGCGGCGACAAGGGCGGTGAGCCCGGCACGTTCGGTGAGCTCAACCTGCCGACCGAGGTGGTGTCGAGCGAGTACCTCACCATGGAGGGCAAGCAGTTCTCGACCTCCCGGGGCTACGTCATCTACATCCGCGACGTGCTCGAGCGCTACGGCCCCGACGCCATCCGGTACTTCATCTGCGCGGCCGGCCCGGAGAACGCCGACGCCAACTTCACGTGGGCGGAGTTCGTGCAGCGCAACAACTCCGAGCTGGTCGCGGGCTGGGGCAACCTCGTCAACCGCACCGCAGCCATGGTGGCCAAGAACTTCGGGGAGGTCCCGGCGCCCGGGGACCTCGAGCCGGTCGACGAGGCCGTCCGCGCCAAGGTGCTGGCCGCGTTCGACACCGTGGGTGGGCTGCTGGCCCGGCAGCGGGTCAAGGCGGCGGTGGCCGAGGCCATGCGCACCGTCGGCGAGGTCAACAAGTACGTCACCGACACCGAGCCGTTCAAGCTCAAGGGCGACGAACAGCGCGAGCGTCTGGCCACGGTCCTGCACACGCTGGTGCAGTGCGTGAGCGACCTCAACACCATCCTCAGCCCGTTCCTGCCGCACTCGGCCAACGCCGTGCACGCGGCCCTCGGTGGCAGCGGCGAGTTCATGCCGATGCCCGTGGTGCAGCAGGTGTCCGGGCTCGACGACGACGCCGACCGCACCTACCCGGTGGTCACGGGGGAGTACACCGCGACACCGTCGTGGGCGTCTCGACCGGTGGACGTCGGCGCGACGGTGGTCAAGCCCACACCGATCTTCACCAAGCTGGACGAGTCGGTCGTCGAGGAAGAGCTCGCGCGGCTCGAGCAGAGCTGAGGCGCGGCCGCTGATGGCACCCCACGACAACCCCAGCCGATCCGGCCACGGGCGGGTGCCGACGGCCCCGGACCCGCTGCCGATCCCGGTCGTGGACAACCACACCCACCTCGACATCGCCCGCGACGGCGAACCGGCGCCGGACGTGGCGGCGGCCGTCGCCCAGGCAGCGGCTGTCGGGGTCGACCGGATGGTGCAGATCGGCTGCGACCTGCCTGGCGCGAGGTTCACCGTCGAGGTCGTCGACCAGCACCCGGCGATGCTCGGCGGTGTGGCCCTGCACCCCAACGAGGCGCCACGGCTGGCGGCGACCGGCGAGCTCGCCGACGCCTACGCGGAGATCGAGTCGCTGGCGGCCCACCCGCGGGTGCGGGTCATCGGTGAGACGGGACTCGACTACTACCGGACGGGCCCCGATGGCGTTGCCGCACAACAGGACTCGTTCCGCTGGCACATCGATCTCGCCAAGCGCACCGGCAAGGCGCTGCAGATCCACGACCGTGACGCCCACGACGACGTGCTGCGGATCCTCGAGGAGGAGGGTGCGCCCGAGAAGACGGTGCTGCACTGCTTCTCCGGCGACATGGCGATGGCGCGGACGTGCGCCGAGCGGGGCTACTTCCTGTCCTTCGCCGGCACCGTGACCTTCAAGAACGCCAACGGCCTGCGCGACGCCCTGGCGGTCACGCCGCTCGACCGCCTCCTTGTCGAGACCGACGCGCCGTACCTCACCCCCGTCCCGTGGCGGGGCGCGACCAACGCGCCGTACCTCGTGCCCCTCACCGTGCGCGGGATGGCGGGCGTCCTCGGCGTGGCCGTGCCGACGCTCTGCCAGGCCCTCAGCGACAACTCCGAGAGCGTGTACGGCCCCTGGTGAGAGGCCCTCGGGGCCCAGCGTCGGGAATGGCCTCCGGGGTGGCGTCGGGAGTGGCGTCGGCACTGACGTGACGGCGCATTACTCCTGTGGTGGATGTGGCGCGGGCAGTTGGGCAAAGCCTGAAGGTTCCGTTATCGAAATTTGACCTTTCGGCGAACGGCGGTCATGGTGGATGACTGTTGGCCGGGGTCGGACCCTCCGGGCGACGCGAGCGGGGGTGCTCACACCGTCTGGAAATGACGGGCCCGGGCACCCCTCTTCCTTTGCCGGGCGACCACCGGCGGCACGGGGACGCGGCGCCACCACCGATGCCCGGGGAGATCGAACTCTGGAGCATTGTGATCACCCGTCCCGTTCGGCGTATCGCCCAAGCAGCGGTGGTGACGACCCTCGTCGCCGGAGCCGTTGGCGTCTCTCACTTCGACAAGTCCGTCACCCTCTCGGTGGACGGCAAGGCCTCCACCGTGCACGCCTTCGGCAGCACGGTCGGCGACGTCCTCGCGAAGCAGGACATCAAGCTCACCTCGCACGACGTGGTCGTGCCCGCCCCCACCGCGAAGGTGTCCGACGGCCAGAAGATCGTCGTGCGCTACGGGCGCAAGCTGACCGTGACCGTCGACGGTGCGACCCGCGAGTACTGGACCACCGCCACCTCGGTCGAGGCGGCGCTGCAGGAGCTGGGCATCCGTGCCGACTCCGCCAAGCTCTCCACCTCGCGCTCCATGACGCTGGGTCGCAGCGGCCTGGCGCTCTCCGTGACCACGCCCAAGGACGTCGTCGTCCGCGTGGACGGCAAGAACCTCACCGAGACCACGACCAGCACCACTGTCGGTGCGGCCCTCAAGGAGCTCGGCGTCACCTTCGACTCCAACGACCGGGTGTACCCCGCCTTGTCGCGTCCGGTGACCAAGGGTCTCAAGATCGCCGTCGCTCGCGTCTCCACCGCGACCGTCAAGACGACCGTGCCGATCGCCGCCCCGGTCTCCAGGAAGTCCGACTCCAGCCTCTTCAAGGGCCAGAGCAAGGTCGTCCAGAACGGCGCGGACGGCGCGAAGGTCGCCACCTGGCGCGTCACCAAGGTCGACGGCAAGGTCAAGAGCAGGAAGTGGCTCACCTCCGTCGTGACCCAACGTCCCGTCACCCGCGTCATCGCGGTGGGCACCAAGGCGCGTCCTGTCGCAACGCCTCCGCCACCGTCCGCGGGCAACACCTCCGGCGCCGGCATCAACCTGTCGAACGCCGCCATGTGGGACCGCATCGCGCAGTGCGAGTCGACCGGCAACTGGTCGATCAACACCGGCAACGGCTACTACGGCGGCCTGCAGTTCGACCTGCAGACCTGGCTCGGCGCCGGCGGCGGCGACTTCGCCTCCCGCCCCGACCTCGCCTCCCGCGAGGAGCAGATCACGGTGGCCAACCGCGTCTACGCCGACCGCGGCCTCTCCCCCTGGGGCTGCGCCCACGCGGCCTGAGTCCCTCGGCAACACCCAGCAGCACCACGGCGCCCCCGACCAGCCGGTCGGGGGCGCTGTCGCGTCCGGACCGGGCGCCGGGCTCCCCTAGAGTTCTCGCCATGGCGGAGCAGACCAGCGGCTACCTCGGGGCCGCGCAGATCCGCGAGATCGCTGCCGGGCTGGGGATGCGCCCGACCAAGCAGTGGGGCCAGAACTTCGTCGTCGACGCCAACACGGTCAAGCGCATCGTGCGGATCGCGGGCGTCGGCCCGGGGGACAGCGTCGTCGAGGTGGGTCCCGGCCTGGGCTCCCTGACGCTGGCGCTGCTGCCCGAGGTCGGCCACGTCACCGCCGTCGAGGTAGACCCGACGCTCGCCGAGGCCCTGCCCGGCACCGTGCAACGGCTGGCCCCCGCATACGCCGACCGGCTGACGCTGGTGCACGCCGACGCCATGCAGGTGCGCGAGCTCCCCGACCCGCAGCCGACGGCGCTGGTCGCCAACCTGCCCTACAACGTCTCCGTGCCCGTGGTCCTCACCTTCCTGGAGTCCTTCCCGACCCTGGAGCGCGTCCTCGTGATGGTGCAGCTCGAGGTCGCCGAGCGGCTCGCCGCCGGCCCCGGCTCCAAGGCCTACGGCGTGCCGAGCGTCAAGGCCGCCTGGTATGCCGCGGTGCGGCTCGCGGGGACGGTGCCCCGCAGCGTGTTCTGGCCGGTACCGAACGTCGAGTCGGGCCTCGTGCTGCTCGAGCGACGCGACCCTCCGTCGACCGACGCCTCCCGTCGAGATGTCTTCACGTGCATCGACGCGGCCTTCGCCCAGCGCCGCAAGACGTTGCGCGCAGCACTCGCGGGCTGGGCCGGCTCAGCCGTACGGGCCGAGGAGTGCCTGCGGGCTGCGGGGATCGACCCGCGCACCCGTGGCGAGCAGCTCGGCATCGAGGAGTTCGCCGCCATCGCCTCCGCTCGCGCCGCCCTCGGCGACTGAGCCCGCCCGCGGACGCGATCCAGGCGCTCTGCCCGGCCGAGCCGACCCCGAGCGCGTCAGCGCAGGAGGCAGGTGACGATCCCGGGGCCAGCTTGGCTCCGGACCAGCGCCGTGGCCCGGACCCGTCCCACGTTCCACTCCAGCCAGTCGGTGCCACCGCCCGCCCCGGCCGGGCAGGTGACGCCCGGCGCGGTCACGCCGACCAGCGCCGGCGCTGCGTCGGGGGAGAGGTCCGCGAGGTACTGGTAGTCGACGGGCGTGGTGGCCTCGGTGCGCGACAGGTTGTGCTCCGCGATCCAGAGGTCCGGGTTGAGGACGGCGAGCCCCAGGAGGCCGACCGCGCCGAGCCGTACCGCCGCTGGCACGAGCCAGTCACGGGCCCGCACCACGCGGGTGGCCAGCACCAGCAGCAGCACGGCACCGAGCCAGCCCTCGAAGACGGACACGAGTAGGCGCAGCCGGGTGAACCCGTACGCCTCCTCGTAGAGGCTCATCCGGTGCAGGGCGGAGGCGACGACGACGAGCGTCATGACGCACAGCGCTCCGAGGGCGACGTCACGCCGCCGGCCGGGCGCGGCCTTGCGGGCGGCCCAGGCGACCACGGTGAGGGTGAGGATCGTGGCCACCGTGAGCTGGCCGAAGCCTTGGTGCACGTAGTCGGCGTACGTGAGTCCCGTGGTCCGCTGGAGGTAGTCGTGGCCGCCGAACAGGGCCGTCGCCTGGGCGACGAGGAAGAGGGCGAAGACCGCGTTGACGACGCTCACGGGTGCCAGCCACTCGAAGTCGCGCCGGCTCTGCCGCAGTGGCAGCTGGAGGCGGTCGACCGCCGGCGGCGCCAGGCCGACGAAGGCCGCGGCCAGGGTGCCCGCTGCCACGAAGACGGCCAGGACGGTGCGGGCCGGCAGGTCGTTCCAGGTGATGTCAGGGGTCAGGGCGTCCACCCAGGAGGCGAACAGCGCGTCGGCGGAGGCGAAAAGCGCCCCGAACACGAGGAGCAGGACGACGGAGATGAGTACGGCGCGGACGGCGGGCACCCACGCCTGGATGCTGCTGCGGGGTCGTACGGTGCGCCCCAGCCAGGGCAGGCCGCGGACCGCGGCCAAGGGCACCGCGACGGCCGAGGCGAACAGGCCCACGACCGTGCGGGCGCGGGTCGACCCGACCGCCACGAGGGCCAGCGCCGCGAGCAGGCACAGCACCGTGATCCACTCCGCGCTGCGCACGAACAGCGTCGCGAGCAGCAGGCCGGCAACGACCGCGTCGGCGGTGTCGAGCCGGGTCCAGCGGGCGGTGCGGCGCAGTGCCCGAGCCACGAGAACCGTTGCGACGACAGCGGCGAAGACCAGCGTGGTGCCGATGCCTGCCGTCCGGTTGGGCAGGACGGCAGCAGCGAGGACCCCGGTGGCCGCAGCCGCTGCCACCAGGCCGGGACGGCCGTCGCCGGCGTCGGGCCACACCGTGGCGACGGCGTCGCGGGCCGGGGCAGCCGGGGGCGGCTGGGACGGGGCCGGCGGGGTGAGCGTGCTCATGACGGGCTCCTTCGTGGTGACGGGTCGGTCGGGGTCGGAGGGCAGCAGCACCTGGATCCGGCAGCCCTGCTCGCTGTCGCCGACGGCGATGGTGCCGCCGTGCAGCTGGACGACCCAGCGCGAGATGGCCAGCCCGAGGCCGGTTCCGCTGGCGTGCGCGGCGCTGGTGGTGAACCGCTCGAAGACCAGGCCCCGCTCGGCAGGGGCGATCCCGGGTCCCTCGTCGATGACGTCGAGGCTCACCCGGCCCTCGCGCGCAGCGGCCACCACACGCACCTCGCCGCCGACCGGGCTGTGCCGAGCCGCGTTGTCGAGCAGGTTGGCGAGCAGCTGGTGGAGCCGGTCGGGGTCTGCCGGCACCCGCAGGCCCGGCGGCTCGACGACGACGGTGTAGCGCAGGGAGTCGACCCGCGCCTGGGCGACGGCGTCGTCGAGCAGGTCGCTGACCTCGACCTCGGCGAGGCGCAGCGGCACCACGCCCTCCTCCACGCGCGACAGGTCGAGCAGGTCGCCGATGAGCCGCCCGAGGCGCTCGGTCTGGGCCAGGGCCGAGCGCAGCTCCTCGGGCCCCGGCTGGCTGACACCGTCGACGAGGTTCTCCAGGACGGCCTGCAGCGCGGAGATGGGGGTGCGCAGCTCGTGCGAGACGTTGGCGACCAGGTCGCGCCGGTGCCGGTCGACGAGCTCGAGGGTGGCCGACATCCGGTTGAACGCCCGCGCCAGCTCACCCACCTCGTCACCCGAGGTGGCCCGAACCCGTTGCGAGTAGTCACCCTGCGCCATACGCTGCGCCGCCACGGTCATCTCCCGCAGCGGGGACGTCATGCCGCGCGCCAGCAGCTGGGTCAGCACCAGCGCCACGCCGACGGCGAGCGGGACGGTCGCCCACGGCGAGACGCCGAGCCGGGTGCCCACGACGGCCAGCACCGAGGCGACCGTGATCGTCGCCGCGACCAGGAGCCCGAGCTTGGTCTTGATGGAGCGGGCCGGGTCGAGCGGGCGCAGGTCGTACCTCATGTGCCTGGCTCCAGTGCGTAGCCGACACCGTGCACGGTGCGCAGCCGATCCGCACCGAGCTTGCGGCGCAACGACTTCACGTGGCTGTCGACCGTGCGCGTGCCCGACGCGTCGGCCCATCCCCACACCTCCGCGAGGAGCGCCTCACGGCTGAGTACGGTGCCGGGCCGGGCCGCGAGGCAGGTGAGGAGGTCGAACTCGGTCGGGGTGAGGTGGACCTCCTCGTCGCTGGCCCAGACCCGGCGCTGCGCGCCGTCGATGCGCAGGCCGTTGACGGTCGTGGGTGCCTGGCCTGCGGTCGCGGCGGCAGCGCGCTCGACCCGTCGCAGCAGCACCCGCAGCCGCGCCACGAGCTCGCGCATGGAGAACGGCTTGGTCATGTAGTCGTCCGCGCCGATGCCGAGCCCGACGAGCAGGTCGGTCTCGTCGTCGCGGGCGGTGAGCATGAGGACGGGCACGGGGCGCTCGGCCTGCAGCCGGCGGCACACCTCGAGGCCGTCGAGGCCGGGCAGCATGATGTCGAGCACGACGACGTGCGGCTCCCAGGCCGCGGCGACCTCGAGGGCGCCCAGCCCGTCGTGGACCTTCCGCGGCTCGAAGCCCTCGGCGGCCAGGCGCGCGGTGACGGCGTCGGCGATGGTCGGCTCGTCCTCGACGACGAGGACGCGGGGTGGCTGGCTCACGTCGTCGAGACTAGAAGGGCCGTGCGCAGCCCCGGCGGAGAACGTGTGGAGGTTCTGTGCAGATCCGCGGATCCGCAGCCCCTGCCCGTCCCCGTTAGGGTTGCCGCCATGACGTATGCCGAGCTCGCGCCGCCCCAGGTGACGGTGCGCGTCCCCGGCAAGGTCAACCTCGAGCTCATGGTCGGGGCGCCCCGTGAGGACGGCTACCACCCGCTGTCCACGGTGTTCCACGCCGTGAGCCTGTTCGACGAGGTGACCGTGGTCACCGCCGAGGAGTGGGGCGTCGGGGTCACCGGCCCGCAGTCGCTCGGCGTGCCCGTCGACGAGAGCAACCTGGCGCTGCGCGCGGCGCGGCTGCTCGCCGAGGTGGGCAAGGTCGCCGAGCCCGTGCACGTGAGCATCCGCAAGGACATCCCCGTCGCCGGGGGCATGGCCGGGGGCTCGGCCGACGCCGCCGCGACCCTCGTCGCCTGTGACCGGCTCTGGAGCCTGGCCCTGCCGCGCACCGAGCTCGAGCACCTCGCCGCCGAGCTCGGCAGCGACGTCCCCTTCCTGCTGTCCGGCGGCACCGCGATGGGGTCCGGCCGCGGTGAGGTCCTCGCCCCGGTCCTCGGGCGCGGCAGCTACCACTGGGTGTTCGCGCTGAGCGAGGGCGGCCTGTCCACCCCCGCGGTGTATGCCGAGTGCGACCGGCTCCGTGGCGACCGGCCCGTGCCGGCCCCCTCACCGAGCCCGGAGATGATGACCGCCCTGCGCTCCGGCGACCCCCGCGCCCTTGGGGAGGCGCTGAGCAACGACCTGCAGGCGGCCGCGATCTCCCTCATGCCGGCGCTCGGCGACGTCCTCGACGCCGGGCTGGAGTTCGGTGCGCTCGGCGGGGTCGTGTCGGGGTCCGGGCCGACGGTCGCGTTCCTGGCCGAGGACAACGAGGCCGCCATCGACCTCGCCGTCTCGCTGACGGCCTCGGGCGCGGTCCAGGACGTGCGCCGGGCGACGGGCCCCGCCCACGGCGCCCACGAGATCAGCGCCCCCAGGCCCGGGTGACGGTGTCCTGATGGCCAACCTCATCAGCGTCGAGCGCGCCTCGCTCGCCCTCGGCACCGCCCAGGTCCTCGACGAGGTCTCCCTCGGTGTGCTCGGCGGCGACCGGATCGGCGTCGTGGGCCGCAACGGCGGCGGCAAGACCACGCTGCTGCGCGTCCTCGCCGGCCAGCGCGAGGTCGACTCCGGTCGGGTGACGCGCGCCGGCGTCTCCAGCGTCGGCGTCCTCGCCCAGGACGACGTCCTCGACCCCGGGCACACGGTTCGTGAAGCGGTCCTCGGCGACCTGCCGGAGCACGTCTGGGCGGGCGACCCGCGGGTCCGCGACGTCCTGACCGGGCTGCTCGGCGGCATCGAGGCGCAGGCCGTGGGCGGGCTGGAAGCCACCATCGGCCCGATGTCCGGTGGTGAGCGGCGCCGCCTCGCGCTGGCCCGGCTGCTCGTGCAGGACCCGACCGTGCTCTTCCTCGACGAGCCGACGAACCACCTCGACGTCGAGGGCGTGGCGTGGCTGGCCGAGCACCTCGTGCGCCACCGCGCCCGCCCCGACAACGCCGTGGTCGCGATCACCCACGACCGCTGGTTCCTCGACGCGATCGCCACGAACACGTGGGAGGTCGTCGACGGCAAGGTCAACGCGTTCGAGGGCGGCTACGCCGCATACGTCCTCGCGAAGGCCGAGCGCGAGCGGATGGCGCAGGTGACCGCCGAGCGGCGCGACAACCTGCTCCGCAAGGAGCTCGCCTGGCTTCGTCGCGGGGCGCCCGCCCGCACCTCCAAGCCCAAGTTCCGCATCGAGGCCGCCAACACCCTGATCGCCGACGAACCACCGCCACGCGACGACGTGGAGCTCATGCGGTTCGCGACGACGCGCCTCGGCAAGGACGTCGTCGACCTCCTCGACGCCACCGTCGCGCTCGGCGACCGGGTGCTCCTCGACCGGATCACGTGGCACCTCGCGCCGGGCGAGCGGGTCGGCATCGTCGGCGTCAACGGCGCGGGCAAGTCGACGCTGCTGCGCGCGGTCGCCGGCCAGCTGCCGCTCGCCTCGGGCAAACGCAAGCAGGGCGTCACCGTGCGCCTCGCCTACCTCACGCAGGAGGTGCGCGAGCTGGAGCGGTATGCCGACTGGCGCGTCATCGAGGCCATCGAGGACGTGCGCAAGTACGTCCGGCTCGGGGCCAAGGAGGTCTCCGCGTCACAGCTCGCCCAGCGGCTCGGCTTCACCGGCGGCCGCCAGCAGACGCGGGTGTCCTCCCTCTCGGGTGGCGAGCGGCGCCGGCTCCAGCTGACCCGGCTGCTCATGGACGAGCCCAACGTCCTGCTGCTCGACGAACCCACCAACGACCTCGACATCGAGACGCTGACCTCCCTCGAGGACGTCCTCGACGGCTGGGCCGGCACGCTGCTGGTCGTCTCCCACGACCGCTACCTGCTCGAGCGCGTCTGCGACCGGCAGGTCGCCCTCCTCGGTGACGGCAGGGTCCGCGAGCTGCCGGGCGGGGTCGAGCAGTACCTCGAGCTGAGGCACGAGGCGCTCGAGGCCTCAGCGCGCAGCGCCGCTGCCGCCTCGGCGTCCGCCGACACGGCACGCCCCCCTGCGGCAGCGGGCGCCCCGGCCGGCGCCAGCCCTGCGGAGCTGCGGGAGGCGCGCAAGGACATGGCCCGCATCGAGAAGCAGCTCACCCGGCTCGGCCAGCGTGAGGAGAAGATCCACGCGGCGATGGCCGAGGCGGCGACCGACCACGCCAAGGTGCTCGAGCTCAACGGCCAGCTGCGGGAGGTCGTCGACGAGCGCGAGACCCTCGAGCTGGAGTGGCTCGCGGCGGCCGAGGTCGTCGGCTAGGTCCTCCGCCTAGGCCTCGAAGGGCGACAGCAGGCGCCGCAGCATCGCGGCGAGCTGCTCGCGGTCGGCGCCGGACAGCTCGGCGAGCAGCGCGCGCTCGCGGTCGAGCAGGTCGGCCATCGCGGCGTCGACCGCCTCCTGACCCTCGGGGGTGAGGCGGACGATGACGCCGCGGCGGTCGTGCGGGTCGGGGCTGCGGCCCACGAGGCCGCGACGCTCGAGCCGGTCGACGCGGTTGGTCATGGTGCCGCTGGTGACGAGCGTCTGGCGGATGAGCTGGCCGGGGGAGAGCTCGTAGGGGTCGCCCGCGCGGCGCAGGGCCGACAGCACGTCGAACTCCCACCCCTCGAGGTGGTGCAGGGCGAACGCCTGCGCGCGGTCGAGGTCGAGCCGCCGCGCGAGGCGGGACACGCGGGAGAGCACCTGCAGCGGTGCGACATCGAGGTCGGGGCGCTCGCGACGCCAGGCGTCGACGATGCGGTCGACGTCGTCCGGCGGGGGAGCGGCGCCGGCGCCTCGAGGGGTCATGGCCCAACTGTACCCATCATCAAGTATCTTGATATCAAGATAAATCGGTGGCAGCATGGCGGCATGAACACGACCTGGGACCCGACGCAGTACGCCAAGTTCGCCGACCACCGCGGCCGGCCGTTCGTCGACCTCCTGGCGCGGGTGGGGGCGAAGGAGCCTGCCCTCGTCGTCGACCTCGGCTGCGGCAACGGTCCGCTGACCCTCGGGCTGGCGGACCGCTGGCCCGGTGCGCGGGTCGTCGGCGTCGACCACTCACCCCAGATGCTCGCCGCTGCAAGGTCGCTCGACACGGCGGGGCGGGTCGAGTGGGTGGAGTCCGACCTCGCCGACTGGGACCCGGCGAGCCTGGGGCAGGCCCCTGACGTCATCGTCACCAACGCCACCCTGCAGTGGGTGCCCGGCCACCTCGAGCTCGTGCGGCACTGGGTCGAGGGGCTGGCACCGAACGGATGGTTCGCCATGCAGGTCCCCGGCAACCACGACGCACCGTCGCACGCCCTCATGCGGGCGACTGCCGCGGACCACCCCGCCGCCGACCGACTCGCGCCGGCACTCCAGCGGCTCGCGGTCCTCGACCCCGCCGACTACGTCGAAGCGCTGGGAGCCCTCGGCCTGGAGGTCGACGGGTGGGAGACCACCTACCTCCACGTGCTCGATCCCCTTGCGCAGCAGGACAACCCGGCTCTGGAGTGGGTCCGTGGCACCGGCCTGCGACCGGTCCTGGAAGTGCTCACCGACGACGCGGAACGCGCCGCCTTCCTCGCCGACTACGACGCCAGGCTGCGCGCCGCCTACCCGCGCACGGCCATCGGGGTCGTGTTCCCGTTCCGGCGCGTCTTCGCCGTGGCGCACCGCCCGTCGGCTCCGCGGGCCTGAGCCGGGCTGCTACCTGGAAGCGGTGAGGCGCGGCTTGTTCTCCAGGTTGGCCAGGCCGTTCCACGCCAGGTTGACCAGGTGCGCGGCGACGTCGGCCTTCTTCATCTTGGGGGAGTCCAGCCACCACTGACCCGTCAGCGCCACCATGCCGACGAGCATCTGGGCGTAGAGCGGGGCGGTCCTGGGGTCCAGCTTCCGGCGCTTGAACTCCGCCGCGAGGATGTGCTCGACCTGGCTCGCCACGTCGGAGATGAGGCTGGCGAACGACCCGGTCGACTGCCCGGCGGGGCTGTCGCGCACGAGGATGCGGAAGCCGTCGGTCGAGCTCTCGATGTAGTCGAGCAGGGCGCTGGCCGCGCGCTCCAGCGTCTCGCGGCTGCCGAGGTCGGCGCTCAGGGCGCCGGTGATGCCGTCGAGGAGGGCGGCGATCTCCCGGTCGACAACGACGGCGTACAGGCCCTCCTTGCCCCCGAAGTGCTCGTAGACGACGGGCTTGGAGACCCCCGCCTTCGAGGAGATCTCCTCGACGGTGGTTGCCTCGAAACCCTTGTCGGCAAACAGTTTCCGGCCGACGTCGATGAGCTGCTCACGGCGCTGCTTGCCCGTCATCCGGGATCGGGCGCTCGTGCTCTTCTGCTTCTCCGGGGCGTCGGTCACACGGCTCATCATGCCCGCTGCCCTCGGCGGCGGTTGACCGTCCGCACATTGGCTACCCTGTGCTGGTCCCCGTGGGGGCGTTCCCCGGTTGGTCTGCTGGCAGGGCCCGCCTGACTTTGAATCAGGACAAGCGACGTAGGTTCGATTCCTACCCGGGGAGCCAAACGTGCAGGTCAGCGACCTGCCGGCTCAGCCGCGGTGTCGGAGGCCGCGTCCCTTGCTAACGGGTTTGCTAACAGCAGCTCGCCCGAGAGCTCGGGGTGGTCGACGACCGAGGCGAAGATCTGGGCGACCTCGATCGCCTGATCACGCAGCACGTGGGCGTAGACCCGCAGCGTGATGGCCGGGTCCGCGTGGCCAAGTCGGGCCGCAACGACGTGCACAGGGATGCCGGCCTGGAGCAGGAGAGTGGCGTGGACGTGGCGCAGGTCGTGCAGGCGGATCGGCGGCAGGACCGGCGTGCTGTGGCCCTCGTTCATGGTGGCAATGGTGCGACGCATCAGTGCCGCCGCCACCTCCGGGAAGAGGGGAGACCCGATCTCCATCCGGAAGACGTGGCCATCCTCCTGCCACGACCCGCAGGCGATCTCTCGCTCCTTGGCCTGACGCTCGGCGTGCTGTCGCAACACCGCCACGGTGCCGGCGTCGATCCCGACCGTCCTGACCCGGCCGCTCTTGGTCGTCCCCTCCACGCGCTTGCCCGCCACCATCGTCATCGAGCCACGGATCCGGATGTACGGGTCGTCGCCATCGAGCTGGACGTCCTCCCAGCGCAGGTGCAGCAGCTCGCCACGTCGGGCGCCGGTGTAGGCCGCCAGGCGGAAGAAGGGGAACAACCGGTGCGTCGACACCGCGTCGAGGAAGGTGCGCAGCTGCGCGGCGTCCCAGACGTCACGGACCTGCTCGATGGCCGGCGCCTTGGGCCGCTTCGCCCGCTCGGCCGGGTTCACGGGGAGGATGTGGTCGGTCCGGACGGCGTCGTTGAACGCCTTCCGGAGCACCGAGTGGACGTACCCCACCGTCCGAGGCGACAAAGGCTGCCCGTGCCGACCTCCGCCGGTCAACAGCGCCTGGTAGAGACCACTGAGGGTGCTGGGGCGCACGCTCTGGAGTCTCATCCGTCCGATCCGGGGAACCACGTAGGCGGCGATCAACGAACGGTAGTCCTCGTGCGTCTTCGGCTTCACCTCGAGCGAGTGCCCCGCGAGCCACTCGCGCAGGTAGGTCTCCACCGTGATCCGGCTCCGGTCGACGTACTCTCCGCGTCGAGCTGCAACTCGCGCCGCGTCCCGAGCCGCCTTGGCGTCGTCCTCCGTTCGGAAGCCGCCCACCCACCGAGGCTTGTTCGCCCCGGTGCTGTCGGTCACCCGGATGACGTACGACCAGGACGAGCCGCGCCGGATCACCCCGTCGTGCAGGCCAGGCATCAGGCCACGGACCGCAGTGAGTCGACGAAGGCCATCACGTCCGCGCCCCGCACCCGGCGAACCCGGTCAATCTTCACCGACGGGATCACGTTGGCCCTCACAAGCTCGTAGACCTTCGATCGGCTGAGGCTCAGGTGTCGAGCGACCTCCGGGACCGTGTAGAGCAACTTGTCATCCATCACTTCTCCTCTCCTCAGGCCGCGCCAGTCGCGGGCTGTTGGTTCACTGCCGAACTGTTGTCCACAGGCGGGTCGGTGCCGGTGGTGAGTGCTTGTTTGGCGGCCTCGTACTGGTCGCGGCGTCGTCGGTGTTCGCGTAGGGAGTCGATGACGACGGTCTGCCAGTCGGCGTGGGTGACGGGGACTTCTTCCCAGACGAAGCGGGGTCTGCCGTCGTCGGTGAGGGTGTCGGCGGCCATCCGGTCGGCGGTTTCGGGTTCGATGCCTGCGGCTTGGAGGACTTGTTCGACGACGGCGCGGCGGTCGGCTCTGTGTTGGGTGAGGGTCTTGCCGGACCAGCCTCGGGAGACCAGGACGCGGCGGCCGCCGAGGCCGAGGTGTTCGCGGTGGTGGGCCTTGGAGGTGCAGTGGCCGGGGACCAGGCCTGGGCCGGGGTCCTTGGGTTGGGTGCCGTAGCGCAGCCAGTTCGCGCAGCCCGGGGAGCAGGGCAGCCAGACGATCTGGTCGTGGAGGCGGTCGATGTGCGCCTCGTACGCCGGGTTCGGGGTGTCGTCGTCGGCGTAGGTCTCGGCGACGGCCTTGGTGAGGTACTTGGTCAGGTATCGCACGGCCCGGTCGGAGTCCTTGGTGCCGGCGAGGATGCCTTTGACGTCGACCTGCCGCCCGAACGTCACCACGTGCGCGGGTTCGGCCGTCGGATCTTCGTCGACAGCGGCCAAGGCTCGCTCCCAGGTCGGGAGGGGCCAGCCGGTGTCGGGGTCGCGGTAGTGCCCGTCGTCCCAGATCGGGGTCCGCTCGACGTACACCGGGTGCTCCATCTGGGGCCACCACAGGGCGAGGTAGGTGGCTTGGGTGACGGCCTTGACGGTGGCGCGGGGGATCGCACCGCGCAGGGCGACGTGGAAGTGCGGGGCGAGGCGCATCTGGGCTTCGATGGCGCCGAAGTACTGCACCCGGTACCCGGCGGCTCGGCGCAGGTTTTGGAACCAGCGGTCCATCAGCTTGGGGAAGTGCAGTGCGTCGAGGGCGGCACGGCGGTAGTCGTACCGCTCGGGTCGGGCCGGGACGCCTTGCCCGGGTCGGATCCGGCCGTAGGAGTCCAGGGTGAGGGTGACGAACATCGAGGGCCGGTACGTCTTGCCGTCGGGGGCGGTGAACACCGTCCCCACCGTCCGATCGGCGATCTCCTGCTGTGGCAGCTCGGGCATGCCCTCGAGACGGCGTGTGGACCGCACCCGTCGTGACCCGGAACCGTCCTTGGCGTCCGGGTCATGCTGGTCGTCCTCGAGCCCGTCGGTGACGTCGTCCGCCTCGTCTGGCTCTGGCGTCGCCTCCTCGGCGTCCGCGGCAGCGAAAGAGGGTTCTGGCTCTTCGGTCAGGTGCCAACCCTCGGTGCACTGACTGGTCCGCAGCCGGCGAGCCTTCGCAGCGCACGCCGGGCAGCGAGACTCCAGCGTCGAGCCGCAGTCCAGCGCCCGCACCACAGATCCGCCAGTGACACGGTCCGTGACCCTGCGCAGCACCGGGCGGGTGCACACACCCTCCCGTGACGCGATGTGCCTGATCGCGTGATCAGGGATCTGCAGCTTGGCCATAGGAACCATTGAGACGCCACAGGTGCGCTCAGTCCACTAACTGTCCACCCAGACTGAGGATCTTGACCAAGACTTGAAAGTCGCTGCAAGCCAACGACTTTCGCCAGCCGTCGACTGGCGCAAGTTAGTCGGAACTAGCCAAAGACAACCGGCAATGACCGCTGTTGTCACGATAGGCAGTCAGAGATTCGGATGCGCTGGTCTTATGGAGTGCGACCCTCAGGTCGAATCGTGCGTGTGCTTGCGCTTGGGTGCGAATCGGGTGGTCATTGACGCGCGGCCCTGGGCTCCTGCAATCACGGGACGCCAGACGTGAAATGCAGCAGCCAGGACCACGGTCCACATGACTCCCACGAAGTAGCCGGCGACCACGTCGGACACGAAGTGGGCTGCCAGCGCCACACGCGAGTACCCAATGACCAGCGTCGCCACGACAGCCACGACGACGGACGCCCGACGCATGCCGGAGGAACGCAACCAGGGCCACAACACGAAGAGAGCCACGGTGAACCCAGTTGCCGCTGCTTGGGCGTGGCCACTGGGAAAGCTCTGCCCAGGAAGGTGCACGAACGGGTGCGCCACCACTGGCCGGTGTCGGTTGACCATCGCCTTGAGCAGAGTGTTCAGCAACGAGGAGCCGGCGTTCGCCACCAGCACGAACGCAGCAGCCCGGATCCGTCGCCTCGCCAGCAGCCAGGCGATGAGCGCAACCGACACGACCTGCCAGCCGAGGGCGCCACTGACGGCGCTGACAGCGGTCATGAACGAGGTGACGCTCGGATGGGCGAGCCCGTACGAGTGCAGGTCGTCGCGCGCAGAGTTGTCGAGCTCGAGCAGCGGAGTCCACTTGCTCTCGACGGTGAGCAGCAGCGGGAGCACGACGAGCATCCCGGCAACCACGGCGACCCCTGCTGCCGTCGCCCGCATCGCCAGCTGACGATCAACGCCCCCTTCCGGAATCCTCGACGCGTTCGAGGCAGGCATGTTCGGCCCCGACGCGTGAGAGGGCCGGGTATTGGTGGTTGGGTCACTCATGACTACTCCTTGGCCGTTGACCACATGATGGTGCACCCGCCCAGTTGTCGCTCGCCTCGATGAGGACCTTGAAGTCATGCAGACCCTCCGCGTCCACCGACGTGGGGCGGGTTAGCGC